>JANMHN010000055.1:0-8145 GCA_031375185.1 Allobosea sp.
TGAGGGTGCAGTACGATGGCAAGGGGTGCATTGCGCTTCTTCGAGGGCTGGTAGCGGCCTTCGATGCGGCCCGATGGACCGTTGAAAATAACCTCAGGCATGGACATTCAACCCTTGCAGTTGTGACGATCCCCATGGTCCAGACGCGGGCGGCACGTCGCAGGATCATGACAATCCCTTGACTTATATCCGCTGGCGGCCCAGATCTGAGGCTGTTAGAATTCTTCTAAGTGCCCTGAACGCAACAGGAACGGAAGTTCTCAGGCGGTCCAGAGCGATATCGGGTGAAGGGCTATAGCATGGCTCACGGGTGTGATTTCAAGCATTTATCGCAACCGGCCGTCAAAACAGTCAGTTTCTTGTCAGGCCGACAACTTTTTCGACGTGGACTCCGATGAGATGATGAACGCGACGCGCAGCTATCTCGACTGGAATGCAACAGCGCCGGTTCGTGCCGAGGTGGTTGATGCGGTTGTGCGCGCCCTGTCGCTGTGCGGCAACCCGTCATCTGTGCATCATGAGGGGCGTGCGGCCCGCGCCGCTGTCGAGCACGCGCGCGAAAAGGTTGGCAAATTGGTCAATGCGCCATCCCGCATGGTGATCTTCACCAGCGGCGGTTCGGAGGCCAATGCCTTTGCACTGACCCCGTCTTTGACGCTGGCTGACAGCAGACCCACAACACGCCTCTTGATGAGCACAACAGAACATCCTTGCGTCCGCGAGGGGCATCGTTTCAACGCTGACGCCGTTGGTGTCATTCCGGTTTCATCCGACGGTGTGGTCGATCTCGCGTGGCTGAGGCTGGCGCTCGCCAGAGCCGAGGGCGGCCGCACGCTGGTGTCCATCCATTTCGCCAACAACGAAACGGGCGTGATCCAACCCATCGCCGAGATCGGCCTGATCTGCCGCGAGATGGACGCGCTTTTGCATGTCGACGCCGTGCAGGCCGCCGGCAAGGTGCCCATCGACATGACCACGCTTGGCGTCGATGTTCTGACCCTGTCGGCCCACAAGATCGGCGGTCCAAAAGGGGTCGGTGCCGTTGTCTTCGGTTCGGACAGGATCGAGGTGAAGGATCGCCTGATCCGGGGCGGCGGTCAGGAGAAGGGCGCACGCGCCGGTACGGAGAATGTCGCGGGTATTGTCGGCTTCGGTGTTGCGGCACAGTCAGCATTTGCTGAGCTCGAGCCTGAGGCTCAGCGACAGTCGGCCCTGCGGGATCAACTGGAGGCGGGATTACGCGAGCAATCGCCCGAAACCATGTTTTTTGGGGCATCGGCACCAAGGTTGCCGAACTCCAGTTGCTTCGCAACGCCGCATGTGCGCGCCGAAAATGCACTGATCCTCCTTGATCTTGCAGGCGTATCAGTGTCATCGGGTTCGGCGTGCTCATCGGGCAAGGTCAAGCCTTCGCATGTGCTGGCGGCAATGGCGGTTTCCCCTGACATGGCATCCGCAGCGATCAGGGTCAGCTTTGGGCGCACCTCGACGGATGTCGATGTCGCAAGATTTTTGAAGGCCTACGCAAACGTGTTGGCCGGAGTGGACGCACGAAAGGCTCAGGCAGCAGCTTGAGCCTGAATGTTTTGACGACTTGCGGGCCTTGAACCTGCAAAGCCGAGAAGGAAGACAAAATGCCCGCCGTTCAGGAAACCATCGATCAGGTCAGATCCATCGATGTGTCGGAATACAAGTACGGCTTCGTCACGGATGTCGAGATGGAAAAGCCCGCCAAGGGCCTGACCGAGGACACGGTGCGCTACATCTCGGCCCGCAAGAACGAACCCGCATGGATGCTCGACTGGCGGCTCGACGCCTTCCGCCGCTGGAAGACCATGACCGAACCGACATGGGCGCGGGTGAATTACCCGGCCATAGATTTCCAGGACATCTATTATTACGCCGCGCCCAAGATGAACGGGGCGCCCAAATCGCTTGACGAGGTCGATCCCGCCATCCTCGACGCCTACAAGAAGCTCGGCATCCCGCTGCGCGAGCAGGAAATCCTTGCAGGCGTCGAGCCGCAGAACCGCGTCGCGGTCGATGCGGTGTTTGACAGCGTCTCCGTCGTCACGACCTTCCGCGCCGAATTGGCCAAGGTCGGTGTGATCTTCTGCTCGATCTCCGACGCACTGCAGGAGCACCCCGAACTGGTGCGCAAGTATATCGGCACGGTCGTGCCGGTGACAGACAACTATTATTCCACGCTGAATTGCGCCGTCTTCACAGACGGCTCGTTCGTCTACATCCCCAAGGGTGTGCGCTGCCCGATGGAATTGTCGACTTACTTTCGCATCATCGAGAAGAACACCGGTCAGTTCGAGCGTACGCTGATCATCGCCGAGGAGGGCTCTTATGTGAGCTATCTCGAAGGCTGCACCGCCCCGCAGCGCGACGAGAACCAACTCCACGCCGCCGTGGTCGAGCTGATCACCATGGACGATGCCGAGATCAAGTATTCGACCGTGCAGAACTGGTATCCCGGCGATGCAAACGGCAAGGGCGGCATCTACAACTTCGTCACCAAGCGCGGCGATTGCCGTGGCAAGAATTCGAAGATCAGCTGGACGCAGGTCGAGACCGGCTCGGCTATCACTTGGAAGTACCCTTCCGTGATCCTGCGCGGCGATGGCTCTAAGGGCGAGTTCTACTCGATTGCTGTCTCGAACGGCATGCAGCAGGTCGACTCTGGCACCAAGATGATCCATCTCGGCAAAAACACCAAGAGCCGCATCATCTCCAAGGGCATCTCGGCGGGCCGCTCGCAGAACACCTACCGCGGTCTGGTCTCGGCCCACCGCAAGGCCACCAATGCGCGCAACTTCACCAATTGCGACAGCCTGCTGATCGGCAACCAGTGCGGCGCCCACACCGTGCCTTACATCGAGAGCAAGACCTCGACCGCCACCTTCGAGCACGAGGCCACCACCTCGAAAATCTCCGAAGACCAGCTGTTCTACTGCATGCAGCGCGGCCTGACGGCGGAAGAAAGCACCGCGCTGATCGTCAACGGCTTCGTCAAGGACGTGCTCCAGCAACTGCCGATGGAATTCGCGGTGGAAGCCCAGAAGCTGATCAGCATCTCGCTCGAGGGGAGCGTGGGGTGATGAAGCCACTGGTCAACATCGAGGATGTCGTCCTCAACCCGATGGGGAACGGTGGGTTTCTTGAAGCGAAGCTCTGCAGCATTGGCCCATTGATCGGCTCCCAGGCCATCGGGTGCCTCTTGACAGTCATTCCGCCGGGAAAAGCCGCGTTTCCCTTCCATGTTCACCACAATTGTCATGAATTGTTCGTGGTGCTGGAGGGAGAAGGTGAGTATCGGTTTGGTGAGGATCGCCACCCGGTTCGAGCTGGTCACGTCATGGCTGCACCGGCATCGAAAGATCGATCAATGGCTCATCAGATTATCAACACTGGAACGCGGGATCTGAAGTTTCTGGGAATTTCTGATCTGCCGGTAACAGATGTGTGTGACTATCCCGACTCAGATAAATTTGCGGTTCGGTCCCATTTCGACTTCGCTGCTCCAGAAGCGGGCGGCATCGCTTATGTAGGAAGGCCCGAAAACAGCCTTGATTATTTTGACGGCGAGAAATGAACTAGTTTGGATGTTACAGTCTTCTAGATTTGTGTAGAATTTGTTTCTACCGGAAAAATTGTGCGTATAGTTGAGAGGTTATATACTGTTAAATGACCACCATCCGCCCCAACATCGGCATCTATGCCAACGAAGACGAGGCCTTGCAGGGCCTTGTCGCGCGGCTTGTGTCGGCGCTGGACCCGCAGGCGATCTGGCTGTTCGGCAGCCGGGCGCGGGGGGATCATCGGCCGGACAGCGATTTTGATCTGGTGGTCGTCGCCAAACCAGGCGCGGAATGGAACGAGGATTTTGATGCGGTATACCGGGCAACGATGGGAACTGAACTGGCCCGTGACATCGTTCCCTATGATCCGCAGATTTTCGAAGTTGCGCAGGAATTGAACACGTCATTTGCCGCCCGTGTGGTGCGCGAAGGGCGAGAGGTTTATCGATCATGACCCGGCCCTCCAAGGCACAGATCAAGCAAGCGCGGATTGCGAGTTTTTTGCAGCTTGCCAGTGAGGAATTGGAAAGTGCTCGGTACTTGATGCTTCCGCTACCAAAGCAGTCAGCTTTCTTCATGCAGCAAGCAGTGGAGAAACTGCTGCGGGCCGTGTTGGAAAAGGAAGACTGCCTTGCCGGTATAACGCACAGCATCGAAGCCTTGGCTGCCTTGTTGCCCACGCAACATCCGCTTCGGGCCGTATTCATGTCATTCGATGATATCTCTGGTGCGGCTACGCGATTTAGATACCCGACTGAAACGGGTAATCTGCGCGCGCCAGATATCAGCGGAATGCCTGAACGGATTGCCGATATCGAAGAGCTTCAAAAGCGAGTGATCGCTTTCATTCAACACAAGTGAGACGCATCATGCTCGAAATCCGTAACCTCCACGTCAAGATCGCTGACGAAGACAAGGTCATTCTCAATGGCCTCAACCTCAAGGTCCGCAAGGGCGAGGTCGCGGCCATCATGGGCCCGAACGGCTCCGGCAAGTCGACCCTGTCCTATGTCATCGCCGGCAAGCCGGATTATGAAGTGACGGACGGCGAAGTGCTGCTCGATGGCGTCAACATCCTTGAGATGGCACCTGACGAGCGTGCTGCCGCCGGCCTGTTCCTCGCCTTTCAGTACCCGATGGAAATCCCCGGCGTTGCCACCATGACCTTCCTCAAGGCGGCCATGAACTCCCAGCGCAAGCAGCGCGGCGAGGCGGAGTTGACCACGCCTGATTTCATCAAGCGTGTGAACAAGGCGGCTGACCTGCTTGGTATCCCCAAGGACATGCTGCGCCGTCCGCTGAATGTCGGCTTCTCCGGCGGCGAGAAGAAGCGCATGGAAATCCTGCAGATGACGCTGCTCGAACCCAAGATGTCGATCATGGACGAGACCGATTCCGGCCTCGATATCGATGCGCTCAAGATCGTGGCCGAGGGCGTCAATGCGCGCCGCGATCCCGAGCACGCCTTCCTCGTGATCACGCACTACCAGCGTCTGCTCGATTACATCAAGCCGGACACTGTCCATGTCATGAGCCGCGGCCAGATCGTCAAGACGGGTGGCGCTGAACTGGCGCTGGAGCTGGAAGCCAATGGTTACCGCGACTACCAGAGCGCGGCGTGAGGCTGTCATGAGCGCGAAAATCACACCGATGCGCAGCGCAGCCGAAAGCGCGCTGATCGACCGCTTTCCGATGTTGAAGGCAAGCTTGCCTGGCCTTGCCGATGCGCGTGAGGACGCCTTTGCCGCGTTCGCCGCCGCCGGCCTGCCCACGCGCCGCAATGAGGCCTGGAAATACACCGACCTGCGCGCAGCGATGCGCGAGGCCGCGCCGCTAGCTGCCAAGCCTAGCGCTGCCGAGATAACAGTTGCGCTCAAGGGCCACAGCCCGCTGGCCGGGCAGGGCGCCATCACGCTCTGCTTCGTCAACGGCCATCATGTCGGTGCCGAGGGCGATATGCCCAACGGCGTCAGCATAACGCCCTTGGCTGAAGCGCTCACGAATGGGCATGCGCTCCTCACGAAGATCGGCGCGCTGAAATTGGCGCATGGTGATCTCGCCATGTCTCTCAACACAGCCTTCATGACGGATGGCGCGATCATCCACGTCGCGCAGGACGCAGATGTCGAAGGCCCTGTCGCGTTGCGTTTCGTCACATCTGGGCCAAGCGCCATCGCCACGGCGGCGCGTGTCCTCATGGTGGTCGAGGCTGGTGCGCATGTTACGCTGGTCGAGAGCCATGAGGGGCAGGGTGCGTTGGCCCACCAGAACAACACCGTGGTCGAGATCATCGCTGGCGACAAATCCGTGGTGCAGCATGTCCGCCTGGGCCTGAACAGCACCGGTGCGGTCGCGCTCTCGACGCTGACGGCCGATCTGGGAACAGAAACCTCTTTGACCTCCGTGAATGTGGCGTTGACCGGTGCCGTGACGCGCCATCAGGTCTTCGCCCGTTTCTCGGGCGGCGATGCCCGTGCGCAGATCAATGGTGCCACGCTGCTCAGCGGCAGCCAGCACGCCGACTCGACGCTTGTGGTCGAACATGCCGCCGAGCCGGGCGGGGAAAGCCGTGAACTCTTCCGCACCATTATCGATGATGAGGCTGCGGGCGTATTCCAGGGCAAGATCATCGTGCAGCCACATGCCCAGAAGACCGACGGGCGCATGGCCTCCAACGCTGTGCTGCTGTCTGAAGGCGCGGCGATGTACAACAAGCCGGAGCTTGAAATCTTCGCCGATGATGTTGCCTGTGCCCACGGCGCGACCTGCGGCGCGCTCGATGACGAACTCCTGTTCTACCTGATGTCGCGCGGCATCACCAAGGCTGAGGCCGAAGCGCTGATGATCGAGAGCTTCGTCGGGGCGTCGATCGACTTCATCGACCACGAGCCGATCCGCGATATTCTGCACGGGCTGGTTCAGGAATGGCTCATTGCGCGAGCAATCCGGCTCAACTCTGGAGCGGGCGTGTGATCGCAGTCCTGCTGAGCGATGGCATCTGGGCCCTGCGCGACGCCAAAGGTGCCAGCGTTGCAAAACTTGCACGCGGCCTTGAACGCGCGGAATTTGTGAACTGCATGCTTGCAGGTGCTGTCGTGACACTCGTCAGCGTCATCGTGCCGGAGATGTCTGGCATGTCTGCGGTGATTGATCGCGCCATGGGCGAAGAGCCATCGAGCTTGATGCTGACATGGCCAATGCTGGCATCGTTTGCAATCGCGATCACGAGCTTGACCGCTTTGGTTGTCTGGAAGGGACCGTTCGCAACGGATTGGCTGGCGCGCCGGTTCGGGAGCCAGGGCTCCTTGATGGATGCGGCCATCTGGCTTTATCTGGCAACGGCTGCCACGATCATCATCTCACTGGTACTGGCGGTCTTTGATCTGGTGGCGGGCCTCGCCAGTGCTGTTTTGCCCAGTTCCCTTGGCTATGTTTCTCTGGCACTTTCGCTTGTGAGCCTCATAGCATCTTTCGCGATTTCGGCCGTCCTTGCGCAACATCTCCTGGCTCTGACGGGTAGCCTGCGCAGCCTTCTGTTCACGACCAGCTGGCTCTTTGCCTGCATCGCCGTGTGTGTGGCTGTCTGGGCACCTCTCTATGGTCTGTTTGGAGGAGGAAAATTATGAACGCTCACACGCGCCCTTATGACATCACCGCCATCCGCGCTGACTTCCCC
The DNA here is from genome assembly GCA_031375185.1 of Allobosea sp. Classification (GTDB taxonomy): domain Bacteria; phylum Pseudomonadota; class Alphaproteobacteria; order Rhizobiales; family Beijerinckiaceae; genus Allobosea. Next base: position 7,264 of record JANMHN010000055.1, read on the forward strand.
ATCCTGAGCCGCCAGGTCTATGGCAAGCCGCTGGTCTATCTCGACAATGGCGCCTCCGCACAGAAGCCGCGCCAGGTCATGGATGCGATGACCAGGCTGATGAGCGAAGACTACGCCAACGTCCATCGCGGGCTGCACTACCTCGCCAACGCCTCGACCGAAGCCTATGAGGACGCGCGGGAGACCGTGCGGTTGTTCCTCAACGCCGCAAGCACCGAGGAGATCGTGTTCTGCCGTTCTTCCACGGGCGGGCTCAACATGCTGGCATCCTGCCTTGGCCGCCATCTCGACATCGGCGAGGGTGACGAGATCATCCTGTCGATCATGGAGCACCATTCCAACATCGTGCCCTGGCATTTCTGGCGCGAACGTCATGGCGCGGTCATCAAGTGGGCCCCTGTCGATGATGACGGCAACTTCCTGATCGAGCAGTTTGCAAAGCTGATCACGCCGCGCACCAAGGTCGTGGCGTTGACGCACATGTCGAATGCGCTGGGCACCATTGTGCCGATTGCCGAGGTGGCGAAGCTGACCCGCGCCGCGGGCATTCCACTTGTGGTTGACGGCAGTCAGAGTGCCGTGCATCTGCCGATCAATGTCCAGACGCTTGGCGCGGATTTCTATGTCTTCACCGGCCACAAGGTCTACGGACCCACTGGCATCGGCGTGGCCTGGGGTCGAAGTGAGTGGTGGAAGAAGCTGCCGCCTTTCGAAGGTGGCGGCGAAATGATCGTCACGGTAACGACCGATGATGTGACCTATAACGATCCGCCGCACCGTTTCGAGGCTGGAACACCTGCCATCACAGAAGCTGTCGGCCTGGGTGCCGCGTTGAAATACATGATGGCACTCGGTGCCGAGAACATCATGGCTCATGAGAAC
>JANMHN010000145.1:0-3425 GCA_031375185.1 Allobosea sp.
CGGTCATAGACGACGCCAACACACAGGAAGAGCGCGCCGGACACAAGCCCGTGGCTGACCATCTGGAACATCGCGCCCTGAATGCCCTGCGGCGTCATGGTGAACAGGCCCATGGTCACGAAGCCCATGTGCGCCACCGACGAATACGCGATTAGTTTCTTGATGTCCTCCTGCATCAACGCCACCAGCGAGGTGTAGATGATGGCGATGACCGACAGCGCGAACACCATCGGCGCGAAGAACTGGGAGGCGTCCGGGAACATCGGGATCGAGAAGCGGATGAAGCCGTAGCCCCCCATCTTGAGCAGGATAGCTGCGAGGATAACCGAACCTGCGGTCGGCGCCTCGACGTGCGCATCAGGCAGCCAGGTATGAACCGGCCACATCGGCATCTTGACAGCGAAGGAGGCGAAGAACGCCAACCAGAGCCACGGCTGCAGCTCCTTGGCGAACTTGTGGGCCAGCAGCTGGGTGATGTCGGTGGTGCCCGCGCTCCAGTACATCGCCATGATGGCAAGCAGCATCAACACCGAGCCGAGCAGCGTGTAGAGGAAGAACTTGAACGAGGCATAGATCCGGCGCTTGCCGCCCCAGATGCCGATGATCAGGAACATCGGGATCAGGCCAGCCTCGAAGAAGATGTAGAACAGCACCAGATCGAGCGCGACAAACACGCCGATCATCAGCGTTTCCAGCACGAGGAATGCCACCATGTATTCCTTCATGCGGTGTTCGATGCTCTCCCACGAGGCAAGGATGCAGAACGGCATCAGGAAGGCCGTGAGCAGCACGAAAGGCATGGAGAAGCCATCGACGCCGAGCTTGAAGCGGATGGTTTCCGACAGCCAGCCATGGCTTTCGATGAGCTGGAACTGTGCGCTTGCGCCGTCAAAGCGGTTCCAGGCGACCAAGGCCAAAGCGAAGGTGATCACGGTGGTGACCAACGCAGCCATACGCGCGTTGGAGCGCACCGAGGCCTCATCGCCGCGCAGCGTCAGGATGAAGGCCGCGCCGACCATCGGCAGGATCAGAAGACCGGAGAGAAGCCCAAGACCGAACATCACATCACCCGCGCGTAAAGATGTACCAGGTGACAAGACCACCCACGCCCACGATCATCGAAAAAGCGTAGTGGTAGACATATCCGGTCTGTAGCCTGACGACCCTGTTGGTGACATCGATGACACGCGCGGAAATGCCGTCGGGCCCTATGCCGTCAATCACCATGCCATCGCCCTTTTTCCACAGGAACGAGCCGAGGCGCTTGGCGGGACGAACGAACAGAAAGTCATAAAGCTCGTCGAAATACCATTTGTTGAGAAGAAAACGGTAGAGAAACTCGTGCTGTCTGGCGATCCTGGCCGGCACATCAGGGCGCAGCACGTAGCAATAGAGTGCGCCGACGAAGCCGATCACCATCGCCACGAAAGGCGACCAGACCACCCATTTCGGCACCTTGTGGAAGTCATGGATGATATGGTTGTCCTTGCCCGTGAAGAGGGCTGTCTTCCAGAACGCCTCGTAGCTGTGGCCGATGAACGCTTCCTTGAAGGCGAAACCGGCGGCGATGGCACCAAGAGCCAGCACGCCAAGCGGAAGCAGCATCACAAGCGGGCTTTCATGCGGAACGTGCGCCTGCCCGTGATCATGGCCATGGTCGTTGGAAGCGGCGTGGTGAGCACCCGCCAGCATGGCAGGTGCAGCGCCATGGCCATCATGATGCGCGCTCGCATCCCAGCGCGGCTTGCCCTCGAAGGTCATGAAATACAGCCGCCACGAATAGAACGAGGTCATGGCGGCGGCGATGACCAGCAAGACAAAAGCCATTGATGCTGCGCCGGTGCCCTTGGCGAAGGCACTTTCGATGATCGCATCCTTGGAAAAATAGCCCGCCAGAAACGGAAAGCCAGTCAGCGCCAGCGTGCCGATCGTCATGGCCGCGGCTGTGATCGGAATATGCTTCCTCAGCCCGCCCATGTTCCGCATGTCCTGCTCATGGTGCATGGCATGGATGACCGAGCCAGCACCGAGGAACAGCAGCGCCTTGAAGAAGGCATGGGTGAACAGGTGGAAGATGCCCGCGCCATAGGCCCCGACGCCGAGCGCCACGAACATGTAGCCAAGTTGCGAGCAGGTGGAGTAGGCAATGACGCGCTTGATGTCGTTCTGCACGAGCCCGACGGTGGCGGCGAAGAAGGCCGTGGTCGCGCCAATGATAACCACGACCGTGAGAGCCGTTGGTGAATACTCAAACACCGGCGACATGCGCGCGACCATGAAGACACCGGCAGTGACCATGGTGGCCGCATGGATCAGCGCGGACACAGGCGTTGGGCCTTCCATCGCATCCGGCAGCCAGGTGTGCAGCATGAACTGCGCCGACTTGCCCATCGCGCCCATGAAGAGCAGTAAGCTGATCAGCGTCACGGCATTCCAATCGAAGCCGATGAACCTGAAGGTGGTGCTCGCCAGTTCGGGAATCTTGGCGAAGATCTGGTCAAAGGCGACCGACCCCGTCAGCCAGAAGATCAGGAAAATCCCAAGCGCGTAGCCGAAATCACCGACGCGGTTGACCACGAAGGCCTTGATGGCGGCGGCATTGGCCGCAGGCCTCTTGAACCAAAAACCGATCAAGAGATAGCTTGCAAGACCCACGCCCTCCCAACCGAAGAACATCTGGACAAGGTTATCGGATGTCACCAGCATCAGCATCGCAAAAGTGAATAGAGACAAATATGCGAAGAAACGTGGACGGTGCTCGTCTTCGTGCATGTAGCCGATGGAATAGAGGTGGACGAGGGCCGACACCGTGTTGACCACGACCAGCATCACGGCGGTCAGCGTGTCGATGCGGAAGGCCCAATCAACCTGCATGCCGCCGGACTGCATCCATGTGGCGATCTGGATGCGAGTCGTGCCGGGACCAAAGCCGACCTGCACGAAAGCGACCCATGAAAGGACGGCGGACATCAGCAGCAGGGATGTGGTGATCAACTCGCTCGGGCGTGGGCCGATGATGCGGCCAAACAGGCCTGCGATCAGGAAACCGACCAGCGGCAGAAAGACGATGGCGTGATACATGCCCTCAGCCCTTCATCATGTTGATGTCCTCAACCGCAATGGTGCCGCGGTTGCGGAAATAGGTGACGAGGATGGCGAGCCCGATGGCGGCCTCGGCAGCGGCGACGGTGAGCACCAGCAGGGCGAAGACCTGACCGACAATGTCATTGAGGAAGGTCGAGAAAGCCACGAGGTTGATATTGACGGCCAGCAATATCAGTTCGATCGACATCAGGATGACAATGACGTTCTTCCGGTTGATGAAGATGCCAAGCACGCCAAGCGTGAACAGGATGGCGGCGACGGTGAGGTAATGGCCAAGTCCGATCATGATCGCGCCCTCACACCCCGGTCCGGGAGGGCAC
>JANMHN010000150.1:0-5630 GCA_031375185.1 Allobosea sp.
GGAAAGCTGGAAATCCAGGCGACCAAGCCGCTGGGCAACCAGCGCGACCTGGCCCTGGCCTACTCGCCTGGCGTGGCGGCGGCCTGCGAGGCCATCGTCGATGACCCGGCCAACGCGGCCGAGCTGACCATTCGCCAGAACCTTGTCGGCGTCATCACAAACGGCACCGCCGTGCTGGGCCTTGGAGACATCGGCCCGCTGGCCTCCAAGCCGGTGATGGAGGGCAAGGCTGTCCTGTTCAAGAAATTCGCGGGTATCGACGTGTTCGACATCGAGGTCGAGCAGAAGGACGTCGACAAGTTCGTCGAGGTGGTCGCTGCGCTTGAGCCGACCTTCGGCGGTATCAACCTCGAGGACATCAAGGGGCCGGAATGCTTCGAGATCGAGGAAAAGCTGAAGGCCCGCATGGGTATCCCGGTGTTCCACGACGACCAGCACGGCACGGCCATCATCGTGGCGGCTGCCGTGACCAACGGGCTGCAGATCGCCAACAAGAGCCTTGCCGATGTGAAGATCGTGGTCTCGGGCGCGGGCGCTGCCGCACTCGCCTGCCTCAACCTCCTGGTCAGGCTCGGGGCCAGTGTCGGCAACATCTGGGTCACGGATCTGGAAGGGCTGGTTTACAAGGGCCGCCCGGTGCTGATGGACCGCTGGAAGGATGTCTATGCGCAGGACAGCGACAAACGCACGCTGGCCGAGGTGATCGAGGGCGCGGACATCTTCCTGGGCCTTTCCGCTGCCAATGTCCTCAAGCCGGAGATGGCCAAGGTCATGGCCCGCCGCCCCCTGATCATGGCGCTCGCCAATCCCAACCCGGAAATCGAGCCGGAGGTGGCTCTGAAGGTCAGGCCTGACGCGATGATCTGCACCGGGCGGTCCGACTATCCCAACCAGGTCAACAATGTCCTGTGCTTTCCCTACATCTTCCGCGGCGCGCTCGATTGCGGGGCCACCACCATCAACGAGGAGATGAAGGCCGCTGCCGTCAGGGCGATCGCCACGCTGGCGCGCGAAGCGCCATCGGATGTGGCCGCGCGGGCCTATGGAGGCGAGCAGCGCACGTTCGGAGATGCGTCACTGATCCCCAATCCGTTCGATCCGCGCCTGATCCTGCGGATTGCGCCCGCAGTTGCCGAAGCGGCGATGGCGACCAGCGTCGCGAAAAAGCCCATTCTCGACATGGACGCCTATCGCGAGCAACTCTCGCGTTTCGTGTTCCGCTCCGGCTTCATCATGAAGCCGCTGTTCGCGCAGGCCAAGGCAGACCCCAAGCGTGTGATCTATGCCGAGGGCGAGGATGAACGCGTGCTGCGCGCGGCGCAGGTCGTGCTGGAAGAAGGCATGGCCATCCCCGTCCTGATTGGCAGACCATCGGTGGTCGAGGCGCGCATCAAGCGCTTCGGTCTCGCCATCCAGCCCGGTCGGGATTTCGAACTGGTCAACCCGGAGGATGATCCGCGCTACCGCGAGTATGTCTCGAGTTATCTGGAGATTGCCGGCCGAAGGGGCATCACGCCCGATGCCGCCCGAAGTCTCGTGCGCACCAACAACACCGTGATCGCGGCGCTGGCCGTGGCGCGCGGCGATGCCGACGCCATGATCGCGGGCCTTGAGGGGCGCTTCATGAGCCGCCTGCGCCATATCCGCGATATCATCGGCTGCGCGCCCGGCGTGCGCGACCTGTCGTCGATGACGCTGATCGTGACCAACAAGGGGGCGTACTTCCTGACCGACACGCACATGAAGCCTGACCCGACCGCAGATGAACTGGCGGACGCAACCATTCTCGCGTCTCAGCATGTGGCCCGCTTCGGCATCAAGCCCAAGGTGGCCTTGCTCTCGCACTCGGATTTCGGCGCGTCGGACACGCCATCATCCCTCAAGATGCGCAAGGCCACGGCACTGATCAATGCCCGCGCACCCGACCTTGAATGCGATGGCGAGATGGAGGCCGACACGGCGTTCTCGGCGATGATCCGGGAGCGCGTGCTGCCGTCCTCGCGCCTCAAGGGCGAGGCGAACCTGCTTGTCTTCCCCAATCTCGATGCCGCCAACATCGCCTACCAGTTCGCCAAGATGCTGAGTGACGCGCTGCCCGTCGGGCCGATCCTGCTCGGCGCGGCAAAACCGGCGCATATCCTCACCGGCTCGACAACCTCGCGCGGCGTCGTCAACATGACAGCGGTGGCCGTGGTCGAGGCGCAGGATCAGGCAAGGGAGAGAGGTTGAATGACCGATCAAACTGTCAAAGACGCCGTTGATTTCACAGCCTCAGTCACTTTCGCGCAAGACAATGACAAGAACACAAAATGAAAAAATATTCTTTGCGCTCTGCTGTCATGCTAACCTGTCTTGTTGGATGGACATCCTTTGTCCCCGCTCCAGTACAGGCCGAAACGCGTTCCGTCTTTGTCGACTCAAACAAACGGACAAGATTGTTCTTCTGGCATGGTATCAATGACGACTGTTCCGTAAGGAGAGGCTTCAATGTCAGTGTTTCCAAGCTTCCACAGCACGGCCAGGTCACTCTCGAAAAAAGAGACATCGTTATCACCGACCAACTGATCAATTTTCGATTGTCTACGAACGCAGCTGCAACAATCAGAAAATGTCGTGGAAAAACGACAACAGTGATCTCCGTATACTACATATCAAATCGAGATTACCGTGGGTTCGATAGCGTTTCGACTTTGAACACATCCGCAAACGGAAAATCAAAATCCACGATAGAACACAAAGTCGCCGTCAGATAGTTGATATATTGCAACTATATAATGGGAAAATCCAACGTCGAGCTATCCTTAAGACATGTTGAGATGGAGAACCCGATGAGGCGCAGCGCCATCATTTTGATCGCCGCCACCTTGACATCCGCATCCAGCCCGTCGCACGCCCAGCCCATGATCAACCATGATAGAGTGCTGACCTACACAGTCCAACAAGGCACGAGAAGCCGGGTCTGGTTCGTCTGGGGCTTGCTACCTGATTGTTCCACGCGCCGGGGTTTCAACGTTCGGGTTGTCACGCTGCCGCGACATGGCACAGCCAGTCTCGAGAAAACCAATGAGGTGGTCTCCACCGACTGGGTGCAACCCTTCATGGGACGCCGCAAACAGCTCCAGGCGGCTCATTGCATCGGGCGCACAGCGCCGGTCATCAGCGTCTTTTACAAAGCAAGACCGGGTTTCCGGGGCGAAGATAGCATGGCCGTTGTTGCGACCAGTGCCAATGTCGAATGGCAGAATATACTGCGCTTCCAGATCACCGTCAGATAGGGCGATGCCCGGATGATGATACTGGCTTGCACGTGGCGCACGACAATCGAACGTGTCCAGATTGAAGACTGACATCCGTTGACCGCCTCTGGCAGACGTTGACTGACCCATTCATCGCAGGAGAAACCAGCATGCTCCTTAAGCGCCGCCTCATGATTGCCACAGCCTTGGTTGCAGCGGGCATGTTCACCCCGAGCACGCGACCTGTTCTGGCCCAAAGCACCAAGACCTACACCATCGACAGGGCCGCAAAGAGCAAGGTCGACTTTGTCTGGAACATCAACCAGGATTGCTCCGTCATCAGGGGCTTCAACGTCAGCATTGTCCGCGTGCCGAAACATGGCGAGGTCGCCCTCGAAAAGACCGAGGAGGCCATCACGGCTGAATGGAACGAGCGGGGCATGGAAGCTCTGGTCAAGAAATGCATGGGGCAAGTCGTGCCGGTCATCACCATCTTCTACACGGCAAATCCGGGCGCGCCCGCGAGCGACAGCATGAGAATTGTCATCACCAACGCAGCACGGACCACGCCCACGGCCGTGGAAATCCGTCTGCGCCTGCGCTGATGCCTTTCTCTGCCGAGATGGCTTGCGGCCAATGGCCCGTACCCGCGCTTGCCAATCCTGTTTCCTTCGCCATAATCGTTTCCACACAGCCAATTTCAGCTTATCCGGTGAAGGCAGAGTGAACATGTCCAATCGCAGTTTCTTGCGCGCCGCTTTTGCAAGCGTGATCCTCGCAGCCTCGGCGCTCACCGCCGTGCCGGCTTTCGCCCAGGTGGTCTACAACCGTGGGCAGGAGGCAGATCCGGAGACGCTCGACCCGCAGAAGATCTCGACCTCGGCCGAATTCCACATCATGCGGGATCTCTATGAGGGCCTGATCATCCACAATGGCCAGGGCAAGGTCTCGCCGGGCGTGGCCGAAAGCTGGACGATTTCGCCCGATGGCAAGGTGTTCACCTTCAAGCTGCGTGGCAATGCCAGGTGGTCGAATGGCGACGCTGTGAAGGCCGGTGATTTCGTGTTTGCCTGGCGGCGTGCCGCTGCGCCTGACACCGGTGCCAAATACACCAACGTGCTCTACCCGGTGAAGGGGCTTGAGGCTGTCCACAAGGGCACGGCAGGTGCCAAGCCGGAAGACATCGGCATCCGTGCAATTGATGACGCCACGCTTGAGGTCACGCTCAACAACCCGACGCCCTATTTTATCGAGTTGCTGACCTTGCCTGTCAGCGGGCCACTCCATCCCGCATCGGTGACGCAGCACGGCTCCAATTTCGTCAAGCCCGAGAACAAGGTATCCAACGGGGCCTACCGCCTGCGTGAGTTCACGCCGGGCGCGCAAGCCACGCTGGTCAAGAATCCGAATTTCCATGATGCGGCGAACGTGAAGATCGACACGGTCAACTTCATCCCCCTGGCGGATTCAGCTGCTGCCGCACGCCGTTTCCAGGCAGGCGAAATCCTTTCGACCGTGAACATCCCCGCCAACCAGATCAAGGCGCTGAGGGCCCAGCTTGGCGCGCAAGTGTCCGTCACCCCACAACTCGGCACCTGGTATCTCACTTTCAACGAAGACAAGGCACCGTTCAACGACGCACGCGTGCGCCGCGCGCTGTCGATGGTGCTGGACCGCGAGTTCATTGCCGAGCAGGTCTGGAATGGCTCGATGCTGCCGGGCTATTCGTTCGTGCCTCCCGGCACCAACAATTACGGCCCGCAGATCGAGCTGAGCTTCAAGAACCAGTCCGTCATCGACCGCGAGGAGGCCGCCAAGAAATTGCTGGCCGAAGCGGGTTTCGGGCCGGGCAAGCCGCTCAAGGTCGAGTATCGCTACAACATGAGCCCGGAGAACCAGGCAACCTTCGTGGCCATTGCCGACCAGTGGAAGGCCATCGGTGTCGAGACAACGCCGATCTCGACCGATGGGCGCACCCACTTCGCCTTCCTGCGCGATCGCGGCGCGTATGATGTCGCCCGCGCGGGCTGGATCGCCGACTACAACGACCCGCAGAACTTTCTGTTCCTGCTTGAATCCGCCGGTATTCCCGGCCTCAACTATGCCCGCTGGTCCAGTGCCGCCTATGATGACCTGATGAAGCGCGCGGCGGCTGAAATCGACATCGCCAAGCGTGCCGGCATTCTGGGCGAGGCCGAGACCATCCTGCTCAACGAAGCGCCCTACACGCCCGTGCTGTTCTTCACCAACCGCAACCTGATCTCGCCGAAGCTCGAGGGCTTCACGCCAAACCCGAGAGCCAGCAACCCGACACGGTTCATGTCGATCAAGGGTTGATGTTCGGGCAAACCGGCTTTCATCGTGTGCAACCGCACCATTCTGCCTCATCCTGAG
>JANMHN010000159.1:0-1546 GCA_031375185.1 Allobosea sp.
ATGGGCATCCTCCGTCCCGATCCGGCCGTTGCCGCCAGCCAGAAGCAGCGTGTCGCTCAGACCACGGGGCGCATATCCCGCACCGTTCAGCGCGTGCAGGCTGCGGGTGCGGGCGCTCCACACCAGCGCGAAGCAATCGCCGCCAAGGCCGGTGTTGTGCGGCTCCAGCACCGACTGAAGGACACAGGCGGTCAGCGCCGCATCGATGGCATTTCCGCCGGTGCGCATGGCCTCGATGGCGATGGCCGTGGAGAGCGGATGCGAGGTTGCCGCTGCCCCGCGCGCGCCCATGGCGACAGAACGGCCGGGCTTGTGAAGATCACGCATGGGGCACCATTGGTGTGAGGGTCGCGAGGGCGTTTATCGCCTCCCGTGTGGGGAAGGAGGGTGTCGTGCCCGCGCGCGTCACCGACTGCGACGCGGCAGCGACGGCGATCCGCGCGGCTGACATGACATCGCGACCCTGTGCGAGCAAACCGGCCAGCGTGCCCGCGAACACGTCGCCGGCTCCGGCGGTGTCCACGGCGGTGACAGGGGGTGCCGGCAGCGTGATGTCATCGTCATGGCTCACCACGCGCGCGCCTGCCGCACCCAGCGTGACAATGATGACCGGCACGCCCAGGGCATGCAGCACGCGTGCCGGATCAGCCCCGGATGGCACATCTGGGCATTGTGCGAGCGCGGCGGCTTCCCCGGCATTTGCGATGACAATGTCTGCCAGCGCCAGCACAGCCGCCATGTCCCAGGCCAGGGGCGCCGTGTTCAGGACAATGCGCGCGCCCTGCGCCCGCGCCTCTTCGGCAGCGGCAAGGGTGGTGCCGGGCGAGAGGTTGCCCTGCAAGACCAGCACATCGCCCGCTGCCAGCCTCCGGCACAGATGGCGCGCCTCGTCGGGCTGGAGCGAAAGGGCACATTCCGCGCTGCTGACGATGACGTTTTCGCCGCCCCGGCTGACCCAGATGACCGACAGATCGGTCGGCGAAGCGCGTTGCAGCCAGTCGGCAGCCAGTCCGGGCTCGGCGGAAAGGCTGCCCGCCAGGAAGGCCGCATCGGCATCGCGGCCCACCGGCGCTGCAAGCCTGACCACGGCCCCCGTGCGCGCGGCAGCGACAGCCTGGTTCAGCCCCTTGCCGCCCGCGCAGCGCAAGGTCGCCTGCGCCAGTAGTGTCTCGCCGGGCTCCGGGAAGCGTGACACCTGCTGGACAATATCAAGCGTCGCATTGCCCAGGACGAGAACCATGTTTATCTTCATCCGCGCGCCACACCCACGGCGTCCATGAACAGCTTCAGCCGCGCGGGATCAACAGGGTTCCACCAGCCGCCATCGTGCTTGCAGGCGCTGGCGACGATCACCGCATCCGCATGCGCGAAGATCGGCCCGACATTGGACGGATTGACACCGCTGCCGACGAGCACCGGCAATGATGTCGCGCCGCGCACGGTGGCAAGCTCATCCAGCCGCGCACTGTCGCCCGTGCGCTGTCCGGTCACGATCACGGCGTCGGCGTCGAAAAATGCGGCATCACGGGTCAGCTCATCCAGCGTC
>JANMHN010000181.1:0-19508 GCA_031375185.1 Allobosea sp.
GACATAGATCACGACCCTCTCGTGATAGGAAGCGAGCTTGATCGGCGTCGCGCCGAATGCCCCGGTTTCCACGTCGTGCGGCGTGGGCCACTGAGCGTGTTCGGGATAAACCGTGATGCCCGCAGGCCATGGGGGCTTGCCGCTCGTTTCGTTCGCGGGTGTGGCGCTTTCAGTTCGCGGCCTGCAAGGTACCCTGACCGTGTTCGAGATGCTTGCCATCCGCAACATCGGCGGGCTCATCATCCTTGGCGGCATGATGCTGATGGCACCGGGGCCGGACCAGACGACGCGCATGGCCAAACCGGGTGTGCATGTCCTTCGCAACACGGCGCATTTCACCGGGCAGGCGCTCTGGGTCTGGGGTGTGACCGTGCTGCCGCTGGCCACCGTGTTCGCCATCGAGTTCAGCACGCCGGCCTGGGTGGCGCTGTTTGCGGTGATCTTCCTCAAGGAGCGGATGACCGTTTTCCGCGCGCTTGCCATCGCGCTCGGGTTTCTGGGCGTGCTGATCATCCTGCGCCCCGGCCTGGAGAGCTTCCGGTCTGAAGCGCTGGCGGTGGTGCTTGCGGCGGTGTTCTTCGGCATCCAGATCACCACCACGAAGTTCCTGACCGGATCGAACGCGACCTGGACCATCATGTTCTGGATGAACCTGATGCAGTTGCCCATGAACATGCTGGCCAACATGGCGCTCGGGCAGTCGCCGCTCATTGTCGGCAAACTGACCTGGGGCATCTGGCTGCCTGTGCTCGGCATCGCCATCACCGGCTTTCTGGCGCATTACTGCCTGACCAACGCGTTCCGCCATGGTGACGCGACCCTCGTGGTGCCGATCGACTTCCTGCGCGTGCCGCTGATCGCGCTGATCGGCTGGCTGTTTTACGCCGAGACCCCCGAACTGGCGGTGCTGCTGGGCGCGTTGGTGGTCATCGCAGGTGTCGTGATCAACCTTGCAGCCGAAGCCCGGACGAAACCGGCATGATTCATCCCGTCGGTGTCCATTTGGCGATGCCGCCGATGTTCGTGCGGCTCAGCGTCATGCGGTATTCGAACCTGTCCGGCACATAAAGGCTCTCCTGATGCAGGATCGGCACGCGCTCATGGTCCAGCATCAGCCGCCGCATGGCGATGAGAGGCGTTCCCGGCGCGACAGCCAGATGATGCGCGGCCTCGTCCGGCGCGGCAATTGCGGTCAATACCTGTTCGGCTGATGTCGCGACGATGCCATGACGTTCGAGCGTCCTGATCAGGGGCGCGTTGCCCTCCGGCGGCAGGCTGATCAAGTGGGCAAAGGCAGCCGGAACGGAGATGATCGTGAACGACACGGGCTGCTCGCGATAGGAGCGCAGCCGCACGACCTTGAGACAAGGTTCGGGGCCAAGAGCCATCGCGGCACTTGCCGTTGGCGCCGTGCTGGCATGACAGGCGATGTTCTGGACGGTGGTGGCATCCTCGAAGGAGATCAGGCTTTCGAGTTGCCCCTGGATGTTGGTGCGCTCTGCTATGTCCGGGCGGATGGGAAAGGTGCCAACGCCATGCACGCGCCTGACCATGCCTTCCTTTTCAAGCTGTGCAAGCGTCGCGCGGACCGTCACGCGGCTGACGCCGAACCGCGCCGCGATCTTCGGTTCGGACGGCAGAGGCGTTGCCGCATGTTCCGGCCACGCGGCAATCATGTCCTTCAGGTGAAGATAGACCTGATGATACAGAGGGATGAGGCGCGATGCGGTTCTGGGTTTGCCTGACATGGTCATATGTCTTGCTTAGATCATCGGGCCTTCAGATGGAATTCATCCCGACAGGGGCCTCAACACGATCTTGGCGGCTGACACTGCATTCTCGTCAATCGCCCTGAAAGCGGCATGGCCTTCCTTCAAGGGCCGTTCCTCGAACCAGTCGAGGCGTCCGAGGCGGCCATCACCCATGGCCGTGACCGTCTGGCGGAAATCATCCGGCGTGTAGCAGTAGGTGCCGGTGACGATGACCTCCTGCAGGGTGATCTTGCGCACGTCGAGGCCCTCATGGCCCGGCAGCAATCCGGCATGGACGATGACCCCGCCGGGCCGGACCATCCGGCATGCCGCCTGACGGGTGGCAACGGCCCCCACAGCATCGATCACAAGGTCGACCGTGTTGTCGGCAGGCTCCTGTGCCTCGCCGGGGGCATAGACGGCAACATCACATGCACCTGAAACGGTCTTTCGTCGCTGGGCATTCGGCTCGCCCACAAGGACCTCGCCGGTGCCCAGCATCTTCAGCACGAGCGCTGCCGCCAGCCCGATCGCGCCTCCGCCCAGGACCACGCAGCGGGCCTGCGTCAGCGGGCGTCGCAGCAGCGCAACGCCGCGCTGCACCGCGTGCCAGGACACGGCCATCGGTTCGGCAAGCGCAGCCTGTGCCCACGAAAGGCCTGCCGGCACATCCACCAAATTTGTCATCGGCACGCGCACATAGTCTGCGAATGCGCCCGGCCTCGGCGGCATCGACAGGATCTGCCGGTCAGCCGACAGATGCGGCATGCCGTGTCGCGCGGGCTCACTCTCCGGGTTCGTAACCAGTGGATTGATGGTGACACGGCGGCCTGCGAGCGGGCCGGTCATCACCGTTCCGGCGGCCTCATGCCCGAGGATCAGCGGTGCGGGGCGGCGCGCATCGTGGCCATGGTAGGCGTGCATGTCGGACCCGCAGATGCCGACGGCTTCGACCTTGACCAGAGCTTCTCCGACGAGAGGCACAGGGTCCGGCTCGTCGCGGTAGTGGAGTTCGCCTGGACCAGTGTAAACGAGCGCTTTCATGTGACCGCATCCTCACTTGGCTGTGAAGCCGCCATCGACCGCTATGGTCTGCCCGGTGACATAGGCGGACGCGTCGCTGGCGAGGAAGACGGCGGTGCCATGCAGGTCTTCCAGTTCGCCATTGCGGCCCATCGCTGTCTGGGCGGCATTCTTCGCGGCGCGCTCCTTGTCGGCAAACACGGCTGCCGTGAGGGGCGTGTGAAAGAACCCCGGCGCGATGGCATTGCAGGTGATGCCGTGGCGTGACCATTCCTCCGCCGTCGCGCGGGTCAGTTGCATGACGCCGGCCTTCGCCGTGCCATAGGGTGCCGAATTGGGGAAGGCACGCCAGCTTTGCAGCGAGGCGATGTTGATGATGCGGCCCCAGTTGCGCTCTGCCATCGCCGGGGCAAAGGCCTGGGTCAGCAGAAACGGCGCGCGCAGATGCACGGCCATGTGCGTGTCGAAAGCCTCAGCCGTGACCTCGGCAAAGGGCTGGCGCAGGTTGATGCCTGCCGCGTTGACGAGAATGTCGATCCAGATGCCACGCGCCCTAACCTCTTCTGCCAGAACAGATGCACAATCCGGCGTGGCGAGATCAGCCGTGGTGAAAGCTGCAACGATCTCCTGGCTCAGCAGTTCCCGCGCGGCGGCCTCAAGCTCAGCCTGCCGCCGCGCAACCAGCACGACGCTGGCACCGGCAAGGCCGAGCGCGCGCGCCAGTTCCAGGCCGATGCCGCTGTTGCCGCCTGTGACGAGGGCGGTGCGGCCTGTAAGGTCAAACAGTTTGCCAAGCCGGAAGCTCATCAGACCTCAACCGGCGTTCCGAGATCGAAGTTGTGGCCGGGAAAGTATTTCGCCAGCCTGTCATCGCCGGTCCGCGCATGGCCTTCCATCCCTTCAAGGCGCGAGATGCGGGCCGTGACCTGCGCAATGGTCTTGCAGGCGTCGCGGTTCATGCGCTGCCATGTCAGCGGCTTCAGGAACTTGTGGACCGAGAGGCCAGCCGAATAACGCGCCGCGAACTTGGTGGGCAGGATGTGGTTGGGGCCGGACGCCTTGTCCCCGAAGGCCACGGTGGTTTCCTCACCCAGAAACAGCGAGCCATAGTTGGTGAGGTTGGCCAGCCACCAGTCGAGATCGGTGCAATGCACCTCAAGGTGCTCGCAGGCATAGCGATCCGAAACTTCGACAAGTTCTTCTCGCGTGTCGCAGACGATGACTTCGCCATAATCGCGCCATGCCGCAAAAGAGGCATCGCGGGCCGTGGGTGGAAGTGCGTCGATCAGGGCCGGAATGCGGGCCATGACATCATCCGCCAACGCGCGCGAGGAGGTGAACAACCAGGCGGGGCTCTCGTGGCCGTGCTCCATCTGGCCCACCAGATCTGAGGCCACGATGGCTGGATCGGCGCTGTCATCGGCAATCACCGCGACCTCTGACGGGCCGGCAAACACATCGATGCCGACCTTGCCGAACAGCATGCGCTTCGCTTCCGCCACGAACTTGTTGCCGGGTCCGACCACCACATCGGCTGGTTTGCCGGTGAAAAGGCCGTTTGCCATGGTGGCGATGGCCTGCACGCCGCCAAGGCACATGATGATGTCGGCACCTGCGACAGTCATCGCGTAGAGCACCTGGGGGTGGATGCCCTCGCCCTTGAAGGGTGTCGAGCAGGCAATCACGGTCTTGACGCCAGCAGCCTTCGCCGTGGCGACCGACATGTAGGCGGAAGCAATATGAGCGTAACGGCCCGTGGGAACATAGCAGCCCGCGACGTTGACCGGCACAAGCTTCTGGCCGGTTCTGAGGCCGGGGATCAGTTCGACGTTGAAATCCTGCACGGAGGCGCGCTGGGCTTCGGCAAAGCGCTTCACCTGGGCGGCAGCAAAGCGGATGTCGTCCTTGATGCTTTCGGGCATGTCGCGTGTGCGCCGCGCGATCTCGTCCTGGGTGACGATGATCGGGCCTGACCATTTATCGAGCTTCAGCGCATAGTCGCGCACCGCATCCTCGCCGCGGGCGTTGATCGCGCCCAGCATCTCGGTGACGACGGCCCTTGCGTTGCCGGTCTCGGTTTCGGGCGTCTTGTCGGCGCGTTTCAGGATGGTGACGGTCATGCTTCTGCCTCATGGAAAATGGAATGACAGGCCGGAATGATGCCCGGCCTGCCTGTGGTCGTGGGTGGTCTGTGGTGACCGTTCAGCGCTTGTCGAATTCGGTCGCGAAGGCCTTGAGCTTCGGGTCCGCAGCGACCCGCTTCATGAAATCATCGACGATATACGTGTTCGGATTTGGCGCGGTCGGCAGTGTGCCAACCTCGGTCATGAAGCCGCCGATGGCGTTGAACCAGCCATCGACAGTTGAGGCTCCCGAGGCGCGGGCCATCAGCTTGATCTGCTCATCAAGGCCGAAGGTGGGGCGCAGCGCGAATTCCTGGTCCATGGCGCGGGCCGACACTTCAAGGCCGCCCTGCTTGTAGAAATCGAGCGCCAGCGTGCGGGCTTCTGCCGGGTTGGCCTTGGCCCATGACCAGCCGCGCAAGAACACGGCGAGGAACTTGGCCACCTCTTCCGGCTTTTCCTTGGCGTATTCGGCACGCACGATCAGGGCACCAGGTACGATGGCGCCTGCGTCGGCACCGGAGCACAGATACTTGGCGTTGGCGCGTTCTTCGAGCGTGTAGGTGTTGGGAGCCCAGACACCCGCCACGCTGCCATTGTTGGAGGTGATGGCGCTGATGATCTGCGCCTGGCCGAGGTTGACGAACTGCACGTCGGTCGGGCCAAGCCCGAGCTTCTTGAGGCAGCTTCTTGTGGCGAAATCGACCGTCGAGTTGGTGGTCAGCAAAAGCTGCTGGCCCTTGAGCGACATCGGATTGGCCTTGATGGCATCGAACTTGTCGCCGCTCACCATCACCGCATTGGTCTTGGACTCGTCATTGGTGATGCCGATGGTGACGATGTTGAAGCGCGCCGCGCCAAGGACCGCGGGAACCGAACCGGTGCCGCCGACATCCCATGATTTTGCCTGGGCGGCGGCAATCTGCGGCGCGCCTGCCGGGAAGGTGGAGAAGCTCGGCGCCAGGCCGACATCCTTCCACCAGCCCTTGACGGTGGCGTAATGGAACGGAAGCGCCCAATACAGCGACGGCTGATAGCTGACATTGATCGGGGTTGGCGCCTGAGCTTGCGAAGGTGCCGCGGCACCCAGTGCTGCAGCAAGGGCAATCCCTGCAAAGATCTTCTTCATGTTCATCTCCCTGTTGTCGCTTCTGGAACCCGCAGTCTTGCGGGCCGTTCCGTTGCACGTGTCCCTGTCGTTGCAGAGATCACGGTTTCAAGCGCCTCGCGCACGATCAGTGCCACGAGGTCGCATTCCTCATCGGTCATGGAGACCGGTGTCCTGATGTCGCAAAGGCCCGACAGCACCTGGTGGGTGGCGGACAGATCGCCTTGCTCTCCGGCATAGCGCCAATGGCGCGGCGCGCTGGTGAAACCTGCCTGGCTCTCCGCACCGAACCATTTGATCGGCAGGCCGCGGGCTTTCGCCAGGTCGAGAAACCGCTGCATGTCAGGCGGCTCCAGACCAATCACGTTGAACTGGACTGAGGTGGCGGAGTAGTGTGCCCTCGCATCGCGGTGCGGCAGGCGGACGGCTTGAGAGCGGGCGATGCCAGCCGAAATCCGGTCGTGGATCTCGTTCCAGCGCGCGGCGCGGCGCGGCAATTCGGCAAGCTGCGGGCGCAGCATCGCTGCCGCCAGCGCGGTCATGCGCAGGCTGAAATTGGGTGTCAGTTCCGACCATTTTGCCAGCACATCAGGGCCTGGGCTGCTGAGATGCTGGGCATGCAGCATGTAGCTGCCGGAATGCAGGATGGCGCGAGCCGCCATGTCCGGGTCATCGAGAACCAGAAAACCGCCTTCGCCCGCATTCAGGTGCTTGTAGGTCTGAGCGCTGAAGGCTCCGATCTCGCCGAATGTTCCGATGGTCCTGCCATCCCAGGATGCGCACAGGGAATGTGCGCAGTCCTCGATGAGCTTGAGGCCAAGCTCACGGCAGGCGGCCATCACGGCGTCCATGTTGGCAAGGTGCCCGCGCATGTGCGACAGCAAGAGCACCCGCGCCCCACTGGCGCGAGCCTTCACGCGCAGATCGTCGATGTCGATGACGTAATCAGGTCCGATATCGACAATGACCGGCCTTGCACCGGCGTGGGCGATGGCGCCGGGAACCGGGGCAAGGGTAAAGCCGTTGACCAGCACCGGCTCGCCCGGCTGCACATTCAGCACCTTGAGACCAAGGAAGATCGCGCCGCCACCGGAGTTCACGGCAATGCAGTACGTGCGGCCGACAAACGCGGCGAACTCTGTTTCGAGCAGCGACACATCAAGCTGGTCCGCGCCCATCTCGCCATAGCGGAACAGGCGGCCGGAGCGCATCAGTTCATTGGCCCGTGCGATTCCTGCAGCCGGAATGGGCTCCGGCTCCGTCAGATCGCGGGTGAGCCGCAAGGACAGGTCAGCCTGCATGGGCATCCTTCTCCTCGCGCAGCGATTTCCAGATCTGGGTGCGCAGATGCACGAAACTTTCGAGGTCCATCACATCCTCGATCTTCTGGAAACGGTCCCAGTTCTCGGCCTCGCGAACCGTCTTGATGTCGAGGATTTCCTTGATGCGGCCGGGGCGGCGGGTCATGATCGCCACGCGGTCGGCCAGATAGACCGCTTCTTCCACTGCGTGCGTGATGAACAGCACCGTGCGCGGAATGGTGCGCGACAGCCGGACCAGTTCCTCCTGCATGACAACGCGGGTCTGGGCATCGAGCGCACCGAACGGCTCGTCCATCAGCAGCACCTCCGGATCGAGCACATAGGCGCGGGCAATGGCGACGCGCTGCTGCATGCCGCCGGAAAGCTGATGCGGAAAGGCATCGGCATGACTTTCCAGGTTCATCAGCTTGAGCACGCGGGCAATGCGTTCGGCCCGCTCGGCGGTGGGTGCATTCTTGTTGCGCAAGCCCAGGTCGATGTTCTCGCGCACGGTTTTCCACGGAAACAGCGCGAACTGCTGGAAGACCACGGCCCGGTCCGGTCCTGGCTCGGTCACTGTCTTGCCGGAGACAGACACGGTGCCCTCGTTGACCTGCTCGAAGCCTGCGACAAGGCGAAGGCAGGTGGTCTTGCCACAGCCGGATGGACCGACAATGGCAACGAACTCCTTGTCCCTGACCTCAAAATTGATGTCCTCAAGGACACGGATGGCTTTTGGCCCCTGCCCAAAATACTTCTGCACGTTCTCAAAACGGATCGAAGCCATGCCGATCACTCCAATCCACGTTTGCGCCGGATGGCTGCCTCGCCCTGGCGCAGCAGCACGTCGATGAGCATGCCCACCAGGCCGATGGCGAGCATTCCGGCCATCACGGTGGTGGTCGAGACCACGCCTTGCGCCTGGACCATCATGAAGCCGACGCCCGCCGACGCCACGATTAGCTCGGCGCCGACCAGTGACTGCCAGCCAAGACCAGCGGAGACGCGCAGGCCCGAGACAATCGAGGGCACGGATGCGGGGAGCAGGATTTCCGTGATCATGCGGAAATGGCCGGTGCCAAGCATGCGCGCGGCTTCGATCAGGCGCGGCTCGACAAACTTGGCACCGCGATATGCATTGATCAGGCACGGCGGAAAAGCGCCTGCAAAGATGATCATGATCGGCCCGCCGATGCCGGTGCCGAACCACAGGGCCGCGAACGGCACCCAGGCGATCGGGGCGATGAAGCGCAGGCCATCGAAGATCGGCGTGACGATGTCATCGAGCCAGCGGAACCAGCCCATCATCAGGCCAAGCGGGATGCCGATGAGCGCCGCCAGCAGCACACCATAGGCATAACGCTGGAAGCTAGACCACAGATGCTGAGGCAGCGTGAAGCCTGCGAACTTGGTGCTGAGGAGAACGATGAACCGGTCCATCATCTCCCACGGGGCGGGAAGGAACTGGCGCGGCACAAGGCCAGTGACCGACAGAAAGCTCCAGAACCCGATCAGCCCCGACAGGCCAAGTGCGCCATAGGCAACCTGCTCCTTGAGAGAAAGCTCGCGATCCATCACGCGGCACCCTTCTGGGCAGCAAGGTTCCATCCCAGCGCCTTCCGCTCGGCAGCGGAAAGCAGCCACGTCGTGCCCCAGCCGCAGATCGCGACGCTGATCATGCCGACAAGGATCATGCCGGGGTAGATGTCCTGCTGTGCGGCATTCAGCACACGGCCTAGTCCGTAAAGCGCGCCGACAAGTTCGGCTGCCACCAGTGTTGTCCATGACGCCTGCAAGGACAGGCGCAGGCCCGTGAACATCATCGGTGCGGAGGCAGGAACCAGAACCTCGCGCACGAAGCGCCAGCGCGGGGTGCCGAGCATGCGGGCCGCCTCGATGATCGGCTTGTCGATGCTGCGCACGCCGGCAAAGGTGTTGATCACGGACGGCACGAAAGCGGAAAACCAGATGACCATGATCTTGGCCGCGTCGCCAAGTCCAAGCCATAGGATCGCCAGTGGAATCCATGCCAATGGCGGGATGGGGCGGATGATCAGGAAAACCGGATTGATGATCGCTTCGGCCTTGCGGCTCCAGCCCATCAGGAGGCCGAGCGGCACGCCGGTGATTATGGCGATCACGAAGCCCATGGCCACCAGCCGGATCGAATGCAGGGCATGGGTGAGAAGTGTGCCGTTAGAATAACCGCGCGTCCAGATCTGCTTCAGCGAGACCCATGTATCGGCAGGAGAGGGGAACCGCCCGGCTGAGATCAGGCCGAATGTCGACGTGGCAAGCTGCCAGATGAGGCACAGCGCCAGAAGGGTGGCCAAGGCGATGATGGCGCGGCGGCTGAACACGACGATCATGTCTCCTCGGCAAACTGCAAGCGCTTGCAGCAAGTTTTCACAAGGGTCGCCGTGCGTCAAGCTGGAATTTCATCTGATTTGAAAGAGCATGTTGCAAAAAACTGCAAAGTGCTGCAGGAGGATGTGATGGCCACCGGATCGCGCCCGACCCTGACGGATGTTGCACGGCTCAGCGGCGTTTCGGCCGCCACGGTGTCACGCGCGCTGGCCCGCCCGGACATGGTCAACCGCATGACGCTGGAACGCGTCACCGATGCGGCCGAAACGCTCGGTTATTTTCCGGCGGGAGCGGCGCGGGCGCTGGCGTCTGGCAAGAGCAAGGTTATCGGTGCCATCGTGCCGACGCTTGACAACGCGATCTTCTCGAGGGCCTTGCAGACGTTGCAGGGCGAGCTTGCCGCGTCCGGCTACCAGCTCATCGTGGCCTCGAACGACTATAATCCTGGTGCCGAGGCTGCCATTCTGCGGGCCTTGCTGGCACAGGGGGTGGATGGCCTCGTCCTTGTCGGCGCGGACCGGAGCCAGGAGGCGCTTGCCATTCTGGCACGGGCCAACATTCCGGTGGTGCTGACATGGTGCGCACATCCTCAGTTTGATGCCGTCACGGTCGACAATCATCGCGCAGGCTGCCTTGCCGTACGTCATCTGATCGAGCTGGGTCACCGGCAGATCGGCGTGATCACTGGTACTCTCGCGGTCAATGACAGGCAGAGGCTGCGTGTGGCCGGCATCCGGTCTGCGCTTGAGGGCAGCGGGTTGAGCCTGCCGGACTCATCCGTGATCCAGCAGCCCTTCACGCTGGCGGGAGGGCGCAGCGGATGCGCGGCGTTCCTCTCGATGCAGACGCCTCCCACCGCCATCATCTGCGGCATCGACATTCTGGCTGTCGGATGCCTGGCAGAGGCGCATGCAAGGGGCATGAAAATCCCTGATGAGCTGTCGGTGGTCGGCATCGACAATCTGGACATGGCAGCCCATGTCTCGCCCTCGCTCACGACCGTGCATGTGCCGACAGCCCGCATCGGCGAGGTTGCCGCACAGACATTGATCAGGCGTCTCGGAGGGTGGGGCGAGAGAATCGTGTGCGATTTGCCGGTCGAACTCGTCGTCAGGCAATCAACACGCCGTTTGCCAGAAGAAAAGAATGGTGGGTGATGAAGGGCTCGAACCTTCGACCCGCTGATTAAGAGTCAGCTGCTCTACCAACTGAGCTAATCACCCACTGAGGACTGGACGATGGTACTGTCCCGCCAGACATCATGCGAAAGGCCGCACCCTTGCTGAAACAAGGACGCGGAGGACGACCACCTCCGCGCGATGGAGGGCTGGTATCAAAGGGGTGCGCCCATGTCCAGCCCTTTTCGCGGCGCGTGGCAGCGCATGAGCCGGGCGCATGACG
The DNA here is from genome assembly GCA_031375185.1 of Allobosea sp. Taxonomy (GTDB): domain Bacteria; phylum Pseudomonadota; class Alphaproteobacteria; order Rhizobiales; family Beijerinckiaceae; genus Allobosea. The sequence goes on from JANMHN010000181.1 coordinate 11,075, forward strand.
CCATACGGCCAGCATGGCATGACAGCGTGGTTCCAAACCGGTATCTGCGGCGCGCCCATCCCAGTCGTAAAGTATCATGCACGCAGCGCTGTCCTCCCGTTCCGTCCTGTCCCGCCCCGTCCTTGCTGGCATCCTGTTCATGCTGTTCGGCATGTTCATGTTCTCGGTCAATGACGTGCTCGGCAAATGGCTTGTCGCAACCTACACCGTCGGCCAAGTGCTGCTGATCCGAAGTGCAGCCGCCATGGCGGTGCTCGCCCCGCTGGTGGCGCGCGAAGGCATGGGCGCGGTGCTGGCCCCGCCGAACCCGAAGCTGCAGGCCCTGCGTGTCGCCTTGTCGACGCTCGAGGTGGCCTTCTTCTACTGGGCCGTCACATACCTGCCGCTTGCGGAAACCGTGACGTTCTATCTTGCCGGGCCGATCTATGTGGCGCTTCTGGCCCGGCTCATCCTTGGCGAGCGGATCAGCGGCGGCCGCTGGCTTGCCATCGCCATCGGCTTTTGCGGCGTCGTGATCGCGCTCAATCCCGGCGGGGCGGCTTTCGGATGGCCCGCGCTCATCGCCATTTCAGGCTCGCTCGCCTTCGCGGGCATGATGATCACGACGCGGCAACTGAAGGGCACACCGGACACGACGCTGGTGTTCTGGCAGACCGGAGCTGCGCTCGCCATGGGGCTGGTTCTGGCCCCTTTCGGCTGGGTTGCGCCCACGTTGCGCGATTATGGGCTGCTGGCCCTGCTCGGCGTCGTTGCGCTGGGGGCGCACATGGCCACCAACCGCGCTCTGAAGCTGGCGCCCGCCTCGACGGTGGTGCCCTACCAATACACGCTCATCATCTGGGCCGTGGTGCTGGGTTATCTGGTGTTCGGCGATATGCCTCCGCTGAGCACATTTGTGGGTGCCGGCATCATCATGGCAGCCGGAATCTGGATCTTCTGGGACGAGCAGCGGCAGGCGTCGGGCACGGATGCGAGGCAAGCGATTGGCAAATAGTGTCATCTTCAATGTGAAGCGACAGCGATGGATGATCGAGACAACCCACGCATCCTCATCCTGAGCCCGTCGAAGGAGGAGCTTAAAATGTGTCGGCCTCTGGAACTCGTCCTTCGACGGGCTCAGGATGAGGATGCGTGAGGCGGCAAGGCCGGCAGGCGTTGTGCCGCTGTCACCACAGCCTTGCCGCTGCAACTACGCTTTCAACGCCTCGTCGACAAAGCGGTTGGTCCAGAGCGCTTCCGGGTTCGCGGGGCTGGCGATGCCTGTTTCGCGCAGGGATTTGAAAGCTGATTCCCACAGGTCCGGCATGTTGCGCAGCAGGTTTTCGCGCCCGCGCGCCAGCCACAGCTGCGACTTTGAGGCGTCAGAAACGGCGACAACGGTGGCGAGGTCTCGGATGCCGGGAATGTCGAATTCCTTTCCGGCCCTCTCGAAGATCGGAGGATTGGGCTGACCCAGCATTTCGGTCATCGAGTCGCGCATGGCACGCAGGAAACGCACTACGGTTTCTGGGCGCTTTTCGACCATTTCGCGGGTTGTGACATAGCATTGGCCAGGCATCGGCGCATACTTGTCGGTGGTCCAGATTTCGATCTGCTCGTTCATGCGCTGCAGCACCACAGGCACCACGATGGAGGCCATGAAGCAGTCGACGCGGCCCTGGCGCACCATCTGAAGGATACCGGGCGAGTTGCCCGTGACCTCGCGCTTCACGTCATCTGGCTTGAGGCCGACCTTGTTCAGGATCAGGTTGAGAAAAATGTCGGTGGTGCCGCCGACCGAGACGATGCCGACGGTCTTGCCCTTGAGGTCTTCGGCGCGGCTGACGGGCTTTTCCTTCGGGCTGATCATGTGGAAGGTCGAGCCCTGGTGGCTGGTCCCGATGGCGACCAGCGGCACGCCCTGGGTCGCCGCCCTGATCATGTCGATGGAGGCGGCACGGATGAACTGGACCTGCCCTGCGGCGAGTTGCTGCATGGCCTGCGCCGTGCCTGCCGCGCCCAGCAGCTTGGCGTCGAAACCATGGCGCTGGTAATGTCCTCCCGTGACGGCGTTCATCATCTCGATGAAATCGGGAATGAAGCCGAAAGGCGTCATCACGGTCAGGGGCTCGCGCGCCTGGCCAAGCACGGCAGGCGCGCCCATGAATGATGTGGCGGAGGCGGCGGTGATGCCGGACAGCACCGTGCGGCGGGTCAGTGTCATGGGGTTCTCCTCTCGTGACTGTCGTTGGTCTGTGTCGTTCGTTTTGGCTGGAGCAGATGTTTCAGATGCCGAGCGTGCGGATGTTGACCGGCAGTGTCGGCGTGGTGATGGTCTTGACTTCGGTGTAGAACTGTTCGCAGGCCTCGCCACCTTCGCGCCCAAGGCCTGAATCCCGGTATCCGCCAAAGGGCGCACGCAGTTCGCGCACCATTGGCGTGTTGACCCAGACCACGCCTGATTTCAGGTCGCGCGTGGCACGCTCCACGGTCGGCAAGTGGTCCGACCAGACATAGGAGACCAGGCCGAAGCTGGTGTCATTGGCTGTCTCGATGGCCTCGGCGTAGGTCCCGAATGTCAGGAATGCGGCGAATGGACCGAAGATTTCCTCCCGGCAGACCCGCATTGCGCTGGAGGGCGCGAGGACCGCGGTGGGCTGCATGAAAAAGCCGCCCGACAGGTCTCCGCCAAGACCCGCAGCCTCGCCGCCTGTCAGAAGGGTTGCGCCTTCCCCCTGTGCGATTCCAACATAGGACAGCACCCGGTTCAGATGCCGTGCTGACGCAAGCGGGCCGACGTCAGTCGCGTCCAGAACAGGATCGCCCACCCGGATGCGCGCCGCGCGCTCGGTGAAACGGCGGATGAAATCGTCGGCGATCGAGGCTTCAAGCAGGATGCGCGAGCCTGCCAGGCACTGCTGGCCGTTGTTGGAATAGATGCCGATGAGCGCCGCATCGAGAGCCTGTTCGATGTTGGCCGAGGCGAACACGATGTTGGCGCTCTTGCCGCCCAGTTCCATCGTCACGGGCCTGAGCCGTGCCCCTGCTGCCGCCGCAATGCGCCGCCCCGTTTCGGTGCCGCCCGTGAAGCTGACCAGATCGACATCGGGATGCGCGACCAGTGCCTCGCCCGTGACCGCGCCGCGCCCGTTCACAAGATTGATGACGCCGTCAGGCAGGCCCGCTTCATGCAGCAGTTCGACGAAGCGCGAGAGGGCAAGCGGTGTCTGCTCCGACGGCTTGAGCACGCAGGTGTTGCCGAAGGCGATGGCTGCGGCCACCTTCATCGAGGCCAGCGCAGTGGGCGCGTTCCATGGTGCGATCAGCGCCGCCACGCCGACAGGCTCCCGCACCACAAGGGAGCGATAACCCGAGCTCTGGTCGAAGATCTGCCCCTTGCTCTGGCCGATGTATTCGGCAAAGAAGCGGAAATTGTAGGCGGCGCGCGTCATGTGGCGTTCGCGCAGTTCGCGCAGTGACACGCCGAGGTTCAGGCATTCGAGCCGCGCCAGTTCGTCGGCATGCGCCAGGATGATGTCGTGCAGGGCGAGCAGCATCTGCTGACGCTTCTCGACGCCAAGTTCAGGCCAGCCAGAATGGCGAAAAGCCTTTCGGGCTGCCTTCACGGCCAGATCGACCTCGTCTGCGTCGGCTTCGACGAGATGGGATACGATCGCGCCGGTGGCCGGATAGACGACATCGAGCAGGTGCCCGTTCGAGGCCATGCGTTGTCCGCCGATGAAGCTCGTGATGCGGGGCGGAGCGCTGATCGGCAGCGTCGCCGCCGCATGGGCCGTCATGGCATCAGGCTCCCGCCGTTGATGTGCAGCGTTTGCCCGGTGATGTAGCGCGCGGCTGGCGACAAGAGGAACAGCATCGGCCCGACGATGTCGTCAGGTTCGGCAAGGCGGGCAAGGGGCACGGTCCTGAGATAAGGTTCGGGGTCGAACCTGAGCGGCTTGCTCTCCGCGCCATGGGCGATGCCGCCACGCAGGAACGGCGTGTTCACTGCTGCCGGGGCCACGGCGTTGACGCGGATCAGCGGCGCTTCCTCTGCCGCGAGCAGCTTGGTCAGGGCGATCACGCCGGCTTTCGCCACGCCATAAGCCCCGTATCCGGCCGAGGGCTTGACCGCGAGACCTGAGGCCATGGTGATGATGGAAGGCTCATGGCCCTTGCGCAACAAGGGCAGAGCCGCGCGGATGGGCAGATAGGTCGTGTCGAGATTGCCGTCCAGCACCTCCGACCATGCCGCGTGATCCGTGCCCGTGATCGGTGTGCTTTGCCGCGCAAACCCCGCCAACGCAACCAATCCGTCCAGTGCGGGCCACCGCCCCGCGATGCCAGCGAATGTGGCGGTGACGGATGCCTCGCTGGTCAGGTCGCACGGACAGACATCGACGCTGTCTGGTAATGGCTTTTCATCGAGCATGCGGGCCATGTCGAGCGCGATCACCTCCGCACCCCGTGCCAGGAGCGCCTCGACCAGCGCGCGCCCGATGCCGCCGCAGGCGCCTGTTACCAGAACCCTGCTGCCTCGCCTCAGATCGAAAGTGCCGGTCGTCATGGGCTGCCGATTCCGATTGTTTGAATGTGGCATTTCAGTCTGGACTGGTGCAACAGTTGTCGTATTGATAAGACAAGTCAAGACCGGGATGCGCGCGATGACGGAACTGCCCAGCCCCACATTGTCTAGCCCTTCCGCAGTCCGCGCTGATGATTGTGACGTCCTGGTGGCCGGAGGCGGTCCCGTGGGTCTTTGCCTGGCCTTTCTGCTGGCAGACAAGGGCATGAGCGTCACGGTGATCGAACCGGAACCGGGCATCGTAAACGAACTCAGGGCATCGACCTTCCACCCGCCGACGCTGGACATGCTGGAGCCATCAGGCATCACGGCCGAGCTTTTGGCGCGGGGGCTGATCTGCCCGGACTGGCAGATCAGGATGCACCCGTCAGGGCAGCGCGCCGTGTTCGACATGAGCGTGCTGGCCAGCGACACGCGCCACCCTTACCGCCTGCAATGCGAGCAATGGAAACTGTCGGAAGCGTTGCTGGCGCGGCTCCGGACATTTCCCCATGTCCGCATTGTCTTTGGCGCACGTGTCGAAAATTTCGTCGATGACGAAGCCACCGGCATCACGGCGAGCATCGCTGCGGATGGCGGCACGCAAAGCATCAAGGCGCGCTTTCTGGTGGGCTGCGACGGTGCGCGTTCGGCGGTGCGCAAGGGGCTCGGGCTGCCGTTCGAGGGGCAGACCTACCCCGAAACGACGCTGCTCGTGACCACGACCTTCCCTTTCGAGGATCATCTGGAGGGCCTGTCGCATGTGTCGTACTGCTGGAAGGAGGGCGGGAATTTCTCGCTTCTCAAGGTTCCGGGCCGCTGGCGGGTCTCGATCTATCCACGTGAGGATCTGAGCATCGACCAGCAATTGTCGGACGCGATGATCGAGGCGGCGCTTCAGGTTGTCGTGCCCCGTGATGCGGCTTACGAGGTGCTGGAGAGGCGGCCCTACCGTGTCCACCAGCGCATCGTGCCCGCTTATGTGAAGGGCCGCGTCACGCTCGCCGGGGACGCGGCGCACGTCAATTCGCCTGCCGGTGGCATGGGCCTGAACGGCGGCATCCATGATGCGTTCGCGCTTGCCGAGGCCCTGCACGGCATCCTTGCCAAGGGGCGTCCGCTGCAAGACCTTGGGCGCTATGATCGCCAGCGCCGCCCGATCGCCGCGCAGCAGATCCTGGCGCAGGCTGATCGCAACCGCAGCATGATGCGTGAGAAAGACCCTGCCTTGCGCTTGCAGCATCTGGAGCGGATGCAGGCCATCACGGCGGATCGTGAGGCGATGCGTGCGCACCTTCTCACCTCATCGATGATCGAAGGGCTCAGGCTTGCGGCGGCGACCGACTGAGACAGCCTTTTCTCGTGCCGTCATTGCGAGCGAAGCGCGGCAATCCAGAATCGCCGCGAAAGCTGGTATGGTGGCATGTCTGTCCTGAAGGTTGTCGCAAGCTGGCGGAGATCGCACTGGATTGCTTCGCTATGCTCGCAATGACGGGTCTGCGGCATTTTCAGCTGCCTGCTTGAGTATCGCGGCCTCACAAAACCGGTACCCAACTTCTGAGAGCAACGCTCTATTTCGCGCTGGCATGCCAGGGTGTCAGCAACTTGCGCAGCGCGCCCACCGAGAAATACAGCACGAACCCGAGCAGCGACATGTGAATCAGCACCGCGAACATCTCGTCCATTTCGAAAGCGTTCATGCGTTCGATGAGCATGCGGCCAAGGCCCTGATTGCCACCAAGATATTCACCGACGATCGCGCCGATGATGGCGAGCACGATGCCGACCTCAAGCCCGGTGATGATGTAGGGCAGGGCGGATGGCAATTCGAGGCGGCGGAAGATCTGCCAGCGGGTTGCATTGAGCGAGGTCATGACATCGCGGTGCCCTTCGTCGATGGATTTGACGCCAAGCACGGTGTTGGTGAGGATGGGGAAGAAGGCAAGAACCGCCGCAACGATCACTTTTGACGTCACACCGAAGCCGAACCAGACCACGAACAGCGGCACCAGCGCCACTTTCGGGATCACCTGCGTGGCGACGATAAAGGGATTGAGTGTGACCTCGAGCCAGCGGATACGCGCGATCAGCACACCCAGGCTCACGCCGATGAGGATGGCCCAGAAAAAACCGGTCAGCGTGGCGTAAAGGGTCCAGTAGGTGTGATTCCAGCCGCGCGGGTTGGTCATCAGGCGCAGCCATTCCGTCCAGACGGTGTCGGGTGCCGGCAGGATGAACGGGGAAATGCCCGAGACGCGGACATAGACGTGCCATGTGGCGATCAGGATGAAGAGCAGCAGCGGCGTGGTGATCCAGGGCAGCAGGCTGTCGCGGATCCTGCGCCTGTTTCTGGCCTGGCTGACAGGAGGGGCGGGCGCGGGCGGCAGGTCTGTCGTGTTTGTCATGTCTGTCACGGGTCTGGCCTCATGAAATCTCGGATAGCCGCTGGCGAAGCGACAGGGCAATCTGCTGGAATTCCGGCGTGGCCTGCACTTCGCCGCGCCGTGGGCGCGGGATCGGCACATCGATGATGCTGTCGATCTTGCCGGGGCGGGGGGACAACAGGACGATGCGGTCTGCGAGGAACACAGCCTCCGAGATCGAATGGGTGACAAGAATGATGGTCTTGCCGGTTTCCATCCAGAGCCGCTGCAACTCGAGATTCATGGCATCGCGGGTCATGGCGTCAAGAGCGCCGAACGGCTCGTCCATCAGCAGGATCTTTGGATTGTAGGACAAGGCGCGGGCAATGGCCGCGCGCTGGCGCATGCCGCCCGAAAGCTCGCGCGGCCAGCGCTTCTCGAAGCCGCCGATGCCGACAAGCGCGCACAGCTCATGCGCCTTGGCGCGGCGCGGCGCCTTGCCCATGCCCTTCAGTTCCAGCGGTAGGGCGATGTTGTCCTCGACCGACAGCCAGGGATAAAGATTGGCATCCTGAAACACCATGCCGAGTTCGGACACCGCTTCGCTCCGGCGCTCCTCACCGGCCCAGAGTTGCACACCTTCAACCATCAGTTCGCCCCGCGATGGCGCGATCAACCCGCCGACCATGCGCAGCAATGTGGTCTTGCCGCAGCCCGAGGGGCCGAGCAGGACCACGAATTCCCTGTCCGCGACCGACAGATCAGTGGCGGACAGGGCATGGACCGCCGCATCGCCGGCATCATACCATTTCTCGATGCCTGTCAGCCTGATGGCTGGGGCCGCTTCAGTCAGTGTCATGAAGTCTCCCGGCATGTCCGAACGGATGATTGTTCATCAGGCCCGGTTCCACAAGGCAAGACGCTTGCGCCAGGTGGCTGCGGGCGACAGCATGGCGCGGGCCATCGCCGCCTGTTCGCCGGTGCCTGATTGCACCGAGAGCAGGGCCACGGCCAGAGCCATGTTCGACGAAAACACCGGAAGCCCGCCCGTGCGCATTGCGATGAAAGGCAGGCTTGGCATGCCTGTTCCACCGATGAGGATGGCTTCGGCACCATCTGTGTCCAGGCCAGATGCGATGGCTCCGACATCCTGCGAGGTCAGGCTGTAGATATCCCTCGTGTCGCCCATGTCTTTTGGCAGGCCCGCATGGGCCACGATGTCTAGCCCTGCAGACCTGAAATAGCTCTTTGCCTCTGCCGCCAGCCAGCCCGGATAGGGCGCGATCAATGCCAGCCTCGTGATGCCCAGATGCCTGCACATGGCGCGGATCGCCAGCGTCGATGTGAAGACCTTGCAGCCGTGGATATGCTGCAGCCGCGCCATGTCCGTGGCTTCCGCGTCGGTGCCGCGCAGGTAATAGCAGGTGCAGGCAAAGCCTGCCGCCGACAGCGGCGTCTGGTCGAAACTGGCGAGGGCAGGGCCAAGCGCCGCCATGTAATCGAGAAGCCGCGTCCGGCTGTCCTGCGA
>JANMHN010000290.1:0-5232 GCA_031375185.1 Allobosea sp.
ATGATGCTCAGTCTTTCTCAATCCGGCAGCAGCAGCGAACGGCTGATGTTGAAAACACGGCCTTCGCCCAGCATCCAGACATCAGCACCCCGCTCGAACAGGGACTGGATGGCGGCGTCCCGCACGTTGAGGCCACCGGCATAGGCCCCCATCGCGGGCATCACCAGCCGCGTCCCGTCACTGATGAAGCAGCGCCTGCGCACGGCCTTGCCGCGCAGTTTCACCTTGGCGGCCGGATGAAGATGCCCTGCGATCTCGGGCACCGGGCAGGCCTGCAAAGGCTCGTGGCGCAAGATGATGCCGGACAGCGCATGGTCCTGCGCCACATCGCCATCCAGCCCCCTCGCGGCATCGGGATCATGATTGCCGGTCAGCCAGAGCCAGTCGCGGCCAGCCTGAAGGCCACGCAAGGCAGCGGCATCCACCTCGTCGAGGCGGTCCGCGCCGAACCTGTCATGAAAGCTGTCGCCCATCGAGATGACGCGGCGCGGATTGAAGGCCGCTACCGCCAGCGCCGCAGCGGCCAGCGTGGCGCGGGTGTCGTAGGGCGGCAGGAACACGCCGCGCCGGGCATAGGACGAGGCTTTTTCCAGATGCAGGTCCGACATCAGCAAGGTGCGTTCGGACGGCAGATACAACGCGCCGCTGGCATGGGGCAGCGCTTCCAGCATGCCGATGCCGAGCATGGCCGGTTCCGCAAGCCGTGTCGCCGCCGTCTGCATCACGCTGTACGCCTCATGTGGTGGCTTCCTGCATCATCATCTCCTCGGCCTCCGCCAGAATCGCATCCGCCGCTTCGCCATAGACCGCTTCGCGCCCGATCTCCAGCATCACGGACACGCCCAGTGGCGAGACTTGCGCGAGGGCCTTGTGAACGATCCTGCCCTTGATGCGCGTCAGGCACTGTCCGAGCCGCTGGATGTCGAGCAGGCCCGTGGCCGCATCGGCCCGTGCCGCGCGCAGCAGGATGTGGTCGGGCTCATGGCGGCGCAGGACATCATAGACCAGGTCCGTTGACATCGTGACCTGACGGCCGGACTTTTCCTGTCCCGGAAAGCGCCGCTCGATCAACCCGGCAATGACGGCGCAATAGCGGAAGGTGCGCTTCATCAGGGCCGATTCCTGCAGCCACGCCTCCAGATCATCCCCCAGCATGTCGGCATCGAACAACTGATCGAGCGACAGAAGGCCACCTTCGATGGCGGCGGACAGGTCAGACAGGCCCCAGACCGACAGGCCGTAATCATTGCACACGAAACCCATGGGCTTCAGGCGCAGGCGCTCCATGCGCCGTGTCAGCAGCATGCCAAGCGTCTGGTGGGCCAGGCGGCCCTCGAACGGGAAGGCGACCAGATAATGCCGCCCCGAGCGTGCGAACGTCTCGACCAGCATCTGATCGCGTTTCGGCAAGACCGATTTTGCCCGTTGCAGCGCCAGCCAGTCGCTGACCTGTTTCGGCAGCCTCGGCCAATCGTCCGGTTTCGCCAGCATGCGGCGCACACGCTCGGCGAGAAATGTCGACAGCGGGAATTTGCCCCCGGCATAGGACGGGATTTTCGGGTCTGTCCCGGCTGGTGTCCGCGAAGCCACCACCTCGTTGCCGGAGATGCCCTCGAAACGCAGCACCTCTCCGCCAAAGATGAAGGTATCGCCCGCCAGCATGGTTTCGGCGAAATACTCCTCGATTTCGCCCAGCACCCGTCCGCCGAACACCGGACCGCTGCCGCCGCCCCTCGAAGCTCTCGACCTGCTGATCCGGACCTTGAGCATGGGCGACTCAACGATCGTGCCGACATTCATGCGGTATTGCTGCGCAACGCGGGCGTGAGACACGCGCCATTTGCCATCCTTGCCAAGCTGGATCTTCGCGAACCGTTCGTAGGACCGGAGCGCATAACCGCCCGTGGCGACGAAATTCAGCGTCGCATCGAAGGCCTCGCGGCTGAGATCGGCATATGGCGAGGCGCTGGTGACTTCGGCAAAGGCATCGTCAGCGTTGATCGGCTCTGCACAGGCCAGGCCGAGCAGGTGCTGCGCCAGCACATCCAGAGCGCCGGGGCGCATGTCGGGCGTGTCCTGCGCTGCCTCCGCCACAGCCTCGAGCGCGGCGTGGCACTCCATGATCTCGAAACGGTTTGACGGGACGAGATAAGCCTTCGACGGCTCGTCCATGCGGTGATTGGCGCGGCCGACACGTTGGATCAGACGGCTTGCACCCTTTGGCGCGCCGATGTTGATCACCAGATCGACATCGCCCCAATCGATGCCCAGATCAAGCGTCGCCGTGCAGACCACGGCCTTCAGCTTGCCCGCATTCATGGCCGCCTCGACCTTGCGGCGCTGCTGCACGTCGAGCGAGCCATGGTGGAGCGCGATGGCGAGATTGCCCTCGTTCACCCTCCACAGCTCCTGGAACATGAACTCCGCCTGCATCCGCGTGTTGACGAAAACCAGCGTGGTGCGGTGGGCCTGTATAGCGGCGTAGATCTCGGCCATGGCGTGCTGCGAGGTGTGCCCGGCCAGAGGCAGTGCAGCCGCCGGCTGCAGGATGCTGAGGTTCGCTGTGGCGCCGCCCTTGACTGTCACCAGATCAGCCATCAGCCCCGAGGGATCACCGCTCGCCAGATAGCGTCTGAGCTGGTCAGGCTCGCGCACGGTGGCAGACAGCCCGACCGCCGTCGCACCGCCCGCCAGTTTCCTGACGCGCGCCAGATCGAGCGACAGCAGGTCGCCCCGCTTGGAGGTGACAAGCGAATGGATTTCATCCAGCACGATTCGCCTCAAGCCGCCGAACAGGGCGCGCGCATCCTTGTGCGCGATCATCAGGGCAAGTTGCTCGGGTGTCGTGAGAAGGATGTCGGGCGGCTTGTCGAACTGCCGGGCACGCTTTGCGGCGGACGTGTCGCCAGTGCGCGTCTCCATGCGGATGCCAAGGCCCATCTCCATCACGGGGCGTTCGAGGTTGCGGGCAATATCGACGGCCAGTGCCTTCAGCGGCGAGATATAGAGGGTGTGCAGCGCTGGCTCAGGCTGTCCACCGCGCGCGCCAAGTTCGATCAACGTCGGCAGGAAGCCGGCCAGCGTCTTGCCTGCACCCGTCGGCGCGATCAGCAAGGTCGAGCGGCCGGATCTGGCCTGTGCGATCAGGTCAAGCTGGTGCTGGCGCGGCTCCCATCCGCGCGAGGCGAACCAGCGCGCAAAGGCTGGCGGCAACGTGGCTGAGGCTCCATTCATCAGGGCCGCGTCAGCACCATGACATAGCCCGGCACATCGAGGCCCCTATCCAGCCGGGTGGATGCCTTGGCGAAGCTCACGACCATCAGCCCCGAGACATCGGCCACCGTGCGCAGATACTCTTCCGAATGGGCATAGCGTGCATCGACGCCCAGCACGAAGCCGTGACCCCTGTGGGCCTGGACGGTGAAGGCGAACAGGCCGCCGGGCTCCAGCACGTTGGCGGTTTCGCGCAGGAGCGGAAACAGATCGCCCAGATAGACGATGACATCCGCGGCAACCAGCAGATCGGCGCGGGCCTTGCCGTCGTTCTCGAGAAAATCGACAACGTTTCCGACATGAAGATGATTGTAGACACCGGTGCGGCCAGCAGCAGTCACCATGGCGGGGGAGAGATCGACCCCCACCAGACAATCCACCATGCCGGCAAGCTCCCGTCCCATCAGGCCGGTTCCGCAACCCAGATCGATGGCCCGGTCGAAATGTGGCTCGCGCTGAAGCGTGGTGCAGGCGGCAAGAATGGCGGATTTCAGCAGGGCCGGACCACGATAGGCCAGTGCGCCGTTCAGATGCGCCTCGAATCCTTCGGCATAATTGTCGAACAGGGCCCTGACATAGCCTTCGCTGATTGCTTCATCGGCATCAAGAGCACCAAGCCTGGCCAGATCGATGCGGGCACCCAGCTCATCATCAGGGTCAAGCGCAAGGCCTTCGCTGAGGGCCGCGACAGCCTCCGCCTTGTGGCCCGTCGCTGCCTGCGCGCGCCCCAGAATCACGTGAGCGGGTGCGAAACCCGGAGCAAGTTCAAGCGTTTGCCCTGCAAGGTCGATCGCGGTTTGCCAGTCCGCATCGACGAAAGCCGCCATCGCATAGGCAAACCTGCGGTCTGCAATGGCGTCGCCTGTGGTGCGGTGAACAGCTTTGAGGGCCATGTGGCAGCTTCTCCCGGCTGCGGAACAGTTTATGCAAGACAGCAAGGATACACGATTCATGCGGCCACACGAACTTCTGAACCCAACCCCGGCCGGGCTGTATTGCCCTCCAGCCGACATCCACATCGATCCGGTGCGGCCTGTGGCGCGCGCGCTGATCACCCATGGCCACGCCGACCATGCGCGCGCGGGCCATGGCGCGGTGCTGGCCACGGCGGAAACGCTTGGCATCATGGCTGTGCGTTATGGGGTGGATTTCACCGGGCAACGCCAAGTTGCTGTGCTTGGCCAGCCTGTGACGATCAACGGTGTCAACTTCACCTTTCATCCCGCGGGGCATGTGCTGGGTTCGGCGCAGATCGCGGTCGAAGCATCCGGCCTTCGCATCGTGGCCTCTGGCGACTACAAGCGGGCGCGTGACCGGACCTGCATGGCCTTCGAGCCGGTGCGTTGCGATGTCTTCATCACCGAGGCCACGTTCGGGCTGCCGGTGTTCCGCCACCCTGACACAGCGTCGGAAGTCGACAAGCTCTTGGCATCGCTCACGCTGTTTCCCGAACGTTGCCATGTCATCGGGGCCTATGCGCTGGGCAAGGCGCAGCGACTGGTCGCGCTGATCCGCGATGCCGGGTACGACCGCCCGATTTACGTTCATGGAGCCATGGAAAAGCTGATGGCCTTTTACGAGGCATCAGGCATCGTGCTTGGCGAGACCCGCAAGGTCGTGGCCGCGACGCGCAAGACGCTGAAGGGCGAGATCGTGATCTGTCCGCCCAGCGCCATCCAGGATCTGTGGGCACGTCAATTGCCCGATCCTGTCACGGCATTTGCGTCCGGATGGATGCGGATCAGGGCACGGGCACGGCAAAAGGGCGTCGAGTTGCCGCTGATCGTCTCCGACCATGCCGACTGGGACGACCTGTGCGCCACGATCCGCGAGGTCGGCGCGCCGGAGGTCTGGGTCACGCATGGGCAGGAGGATGCCCTTGTGCGCTGGTGCGAGATGAACGGCATCCGCGCCAAGCCGCTCAGGCTCGCGGGCTATGGCGATGACGGCGAAGCGGAG
>JANMHN010000304.1:0-8037 GCA_031375185.1 Allobosea sp.
ACGGGGTGTTGCGCTTCAGCGAGCACTTCGAGGTTGCCGGCGAGACCATGCTCAAACACTCCTGCCGGATGGGGCTTGAGGGGGTGATCTCAAAACGCAGCGACCGGCCCTATCGCAGTGGTCGCGGCACGGATTGGCTCAAATCCAAGTGTACGCAAAGGCAGGAATTCGTCATCGGCGGCTATCTGCCATCCAAGGGTTCCGGCAATGCGGTCGGCTCGATTGTGCTTGGCTACCACGACCATGGGAAGCTCAGGCATGCCGGTCGTGTCGGAACAGGCTTCACGGCAAGAACAGCGGCTGATCTCAAGGCACGCCTCGCTCCCATCACAACGGGAATCTCCCCCTTTGATGGACGCGCGACGGACGAACGTGACGTGGTGTGGGTCAGGCCTGAACTGGTGGCAGAGATCAAATTTCGGGCTTGGACTGCCTCGCGAACACTGCGCCACGCGAGCTTTCTCGGGCTTCGGGAGGACAAGCCGGCTTCCGAAATTGGTGCAGAGCTTCCAGCGCCATCAGTCACCGGTGACGACGTCTTGTCGACGGTGCCGGTGTCACCGCCCCCTTACTCTACTGGAGAACGGACATCGATCAAGTCAGCCGTCAAACTCACGAACCCGAACAAGGTGCTATGGCCTGACTGCGGCTTCACCAAGCGCGATCTTCTGGACTACTATGCCATGGTGTGGCCGCTGATGGCCGATTTTGTTGTCAATCGACCGCTCAGTCTGCTCAGGGCTCCCGACGGGATCGATGTGCATCAGTTTTTCCAGAAGCACGCTTCGCCGGGCATGCACCGCGCAGTGTTGACTCAAAAGGACAAGGACGGGGAAGAGTTGATGTTCATCCGAGACTTCGATGGCCTTGCCGCGCTCGTTCAACTTGGCACCGTCGAGATCCATCTTTGGGGTTCGACGATCAGCTCAGTCGAGACGCCAGACCAGGTCATTTTCGATCTCGATCCGGATGAAAGCGTGCCACTGAATCGCGTCCGCGACGCAGCCGTAGCCGTGCGCGACCGCCTTGCTTATCTGGGGTTCGAGAGCTGGCTGAAAACATCGGGCGGCAAAGGCTTCCATGTCGTCATGCCGATCAAGCCGAAGGCGGACTGGCAACACGTGAAGTCGTTCGCGCATGATTTCGCCAGAGCATTTCAACAGACCAAGCCTGATCGCTACACCGCCACGCTGTCAAAAGCTGCTCGCAAGGGTCGCATTTTTATTGATTATCTGCGCAACGCACGTGGAGCTACGGCCATTGCACCCTATTCGACGCGAGCAAGAAAAGGCGCGGCCGTGTCAATGCCTGTTAGTTGGGACGCAATCGGCGAGGAACTGATGCCGGATCAGTTTCGTTCTGCCTCTATACTGGCAAGCGGCCTTAATGAGCAATTATTCCGCGCTCAAACTCTGGCTTTGCGTTCGGGACAAATTCCTCTGTAAAGTGTCTTTCTGCGGGGTCGTACGCAGACAGTCGCCAACTGCGGCAATTCCCGTTTTTATTACCGACTTAATCCTCGTAGGCTTAAGCTGCTTTCAAACGTGTGCCGCGGCTGAATTCCGTGATTGCATCCATCAACTGCCGTTGAACGAACGGTTTCGAGAGCCTAGGAACATCAGGCAACTCGAGAACCTCACCTGCCAGCGAACTGGAGCCGGTTACAAAAAGGAATGGTGTTTTGGAGCGGACGAGGTGTGCCGCGACGGGGAGACTGTTCTGACTGCCGAGATGAATGTCGAGCAATGCAAACTGAAACTCATTTGATGCGAGTGCGGCAAAAGCCTCCTCGCAGGTACGGCAGGACCATACGAAATCGGCCCCCATGTCGAAAACAATCTGTTCCATATCGAGTGCAATGATGGGGCTGTCTTCGAGGATCAGAACTGATTTGACCAAGGTCTCAACGCTGGATGAAACATCTGCCATGGCCGCCTCCTGGCTGTCGAGCATGCCAAATGTTTATTCGCTGTTTTCCAAACATGCGATGTCATTTGATATCTGTAGCGTCGTCGGTCGCCGGTTTTGTCGCGGCCTCAGTGCAGCGATCTGCGGAGCAGCACAAATGCCGAACCCTCGATAACTAAGCACATGAAAACAGGGGCCGAAGCCCCTGTTTGCTGATTTCGCCACGCAGGTTAACGGCTGGCCTATCGAAACAAAGCCAGAAGAATTATGATCGGGATTGGCACCCCGACGAGCCATAGAAGAATTCCGCGTCCCATCTGGTCCTCCTTCACCAACGCATGAGGTGCGAGAGATCGGTGTTGTTGTCGCGATGACGACCACCCATCGATGCGCCCCACCATGCGGCCGCCGCACCAAGCGCCATGGCTGCTGCTGTGAGGAACGCAATGAGGATGCCCATGCGACGGGCCTTCTCCGCAGTCACTTTCGCCTGCTCAATTGTTGAACGAGCTTGGGCAACTGTCGCGTCAATGCGGCGTTCAACATCAGCTTGCGCGAGGCCTGTGCGGGCTGCGATCGTCCGCACGAGATAACCACGGTCATCGGCACTCAACTGCCCGTCCGCAAATGAGCGGGTCAACACACGTGCAATCTGCTGCTTAGTGGCATCGTCCAAGACAGTTGCGTTCTCGCTTCTGGTCAGCACGTCCACTGCATAGTCTGTGCCGGACGCTGCGACCGAGCCGATGGTTGTGGTTGCCGTGCGGGCGATTTCCCCACCGACACGTGCGGCTCCCGTAATGGCACCAGCGGCGAGCATCGCGCCGATCAAGGCAGACAGTGCCCATACAACCAGGCCATGCGCGCCATCCCGAACCATGACCTCGTGCTCATTCCCATCACCGGCGCGCCGACGAAGGCGACCGGTGACATATGAGCCAGCAACCACGCTTGAAATAGCGATCCAAAGCACCCAAAGGCCGGTTGCTATGCTGATCCCTACGGCGGACAAACCCGTGCCGGTCACCGATGTGAGCGACAGGCCAAGGGCAGCGCCGAACCCAGCCAGTACGACCGTGATCGCGGAAGCGATGACCGTGCCTGCGGCGATGGCACCCCAGTCCACATAGCCCCGATCGTGATCGATCTTTGTGTCAACCAGGCTTCCCGACGCCGCACTTGCCATTCCGGCAGTTGTCATGGTGGGCGTTTTCATGTCAGCCATCTCAGCGCAAGCCGACAAACGACAGAATGGCCAAGACAATCACAACAGCCCCGACCAGATACACAATTCCATTCATGACGATCTCCTCTTCGTGCGCTGAGAACCAACGTGTTAAAGGAACCCCTCAGTTCGCATTAGGTTCCGAAAAGGGGGCGAAAAGTACGGCTCGCGCCAGCCCGTTGAGGTCACGCAAAAGACCCCGGCGCTTGCGCACCAGGGTCAGAATGCACGTCGGCGAGTTATGTCAAAGTGTTGTCGCGCGGCGTGTTTCGCCACGATCATTGGACGCATACGCGCCGGCATCCTGATCAAAGCTTTTCCAACCTTCGCCTTCATACATCGACCTGCGATCAGACAGGGCCACCGCCCCATGTTGGTCGAGGATCATCTCTGCCTGAGCACGATGCACGTCGTCTGTCTTCACCAAGACCAATGATCCGCCACGACGGACACCTTCCGCGTAGACATGGGCATCTTGCTCGTTGATGCCGTTGTCCGTGAGCGCGCCGACGATGCCGCCTGCTGCCGCGCCGGTCGCCGCACCAGCAACAAGTCCGGTCAAAGTCGCGGCCATCCAGCCTGCGGCCACCACCGGACCCACACCGGGGATGGCAAGCATGCCAAGTCCGGCGAGAAGACCGGCACCACCACCGACTGCTGCACCCATACCAGCGCCATTCTTTGCGCCATCGGCTGCGTCTGGCATAGATTCAGCGCCTTCGCCATGATTGGCGATGAGGCTGATGTCATCTTCCGGAATTCCAGCCGAATGGAGAGCACTGAGAACGCGCTGCGCTTCAGCGTTCGTGTCGTAGAGACGAGAGAGGTTCGTTGTCATGTTGAGTATCCTTTTCGAGTGATTTGATGGTGAGAGCGTCAGCGGACGCTGACATTGCCCTGGTAATCGACCGCCACACTGCGGTTCTGGCCGCCTTTGGTCGCCATCCCGCGCCAGACGCCGTCAGCGTCCTTGGTCAGACCACTGACTTGCGCGAAGCCATCATTCTCGATTCGCATACGGGCTTGTGCTTCGGTGAAGCTGTTTGCGCCAGGTGCGGGGTTCGCGGCGGATGGGCCGGGTGCTGAAACAGCCGGGTTGGATGGGGCGTTCGGATTGGCAGGCGGCGTCTGTGCAAGAGCAGCACCCGTCATCGCCAGTCCGATGACGAAAGTCTTTGCAAAAAAATGCAGCATTGCATTCCTCCTATCGAGATTAAAAGCCTGTCACACGGCGGAAACCGCGCAAGCCTAAAAACCTAACGTGTAGAATGCAAAACCGTTCCGCGAGCTTATAAAAACAAAATCACATAAGTAATTATTCAACTAAATATCCATTATTCAAATCTAAACGTACAAAACCATCACTTATACAGATTTTGAAACGAAATACTCTTATATGTGTTTTGATTGTGGAAGTTTCGCTTAGTGAACACTTGCACTCAGAAGCCTTGGCGTTTCGCACGAGGCTTTTTCCGACTTGCTAAAGCAGACGCCACTAGAGAACCGCTGTCGCCACGATCATTGCCGACATCCGGAACGAACTCCGTTCGTCGCTGATCGGTCGGTGCTTCCGTGTCACCGTCAGCAGGTCCGGAGTCATACGAGTTCCGGAAGGCTTCTCCTCCATGCGCAATTGCTTGCAGTGTTTGCCTGTCGGTTTGGTTGAGCGGTTCTTCCGCCGACGTTTTTTTGTCGAACTCCATCACCCCGGTCATCGCATCAGATGGATTGGCAACAGCAGCCGCAAGAACCTCCGACTTGGACACATCAACACCTTGAGTCTTGGCAGGTCTTGTCTTGCCTCGTTCATTCGCCATCGCATCAGCTCCAAAAGGTGGCCCTACGTTATGGTGATTGTTTGAACACGCCGGGTCAGGATGCGGACAGCAGAAAATCAGTACCTACACTTTGCTGATGGTGATCAGGTCCGGGCTGCCGCAGATAGGTCCCGAGATCGCGCAACATGCGCTCGATGGGCGATGGCACAATCAGTCCATTGAGCCCGATGCCCCTCGTAATTAACTCCATGACATCAAGGGCATGGCGTTCGATCGCGAGACGTGCCTTCCAGATCGCAATCTTCAGTTTGGTTTCGGTCAGAGTACCCGTTTCGGCCACTTGGGCAGCTTGCTGCGCCCACATCAAAGCCGCTTCGACATGGATCGCTATCGTTCCAAATCTCAACTGCTGCGCAGTATCGCCAACACGGTCACGCTGCCGCAGGTGTTCTGCCGCAGCTGTCGCAAGCCCACGAACAGCGCCCGCCTGGACAGCAAGATAACGCCACGCCCCACCGGCAAACACGGGATGACGAAGATAATCGCCTGGTGAGCCGATAACGCGATCTGTACTGATCCGTTTTGCTGTGAGATCGAAAGTGCCAGTCGCAGTCGCGCGCATGCCCGTTGGCTGCCATGCCGAGCAGTCGGCGCGGTCAGCGTCGACATCGTCAAGGATGATCATGACCGCATTGCTGCCGCTCCGCGCCGTGATGATGGGACGTGAAATATGCCCGGCACCTGAGGACCATATCTTCCGACCAGCCAGCGTGACAAACCGGTCATTTGTATCAGCGACGATGGCCCCGTCGTCTCCGTCTGCATTCCAGACCCCGCTCATATGCCCGGCATGAACTTCGTCGGCAAAAGCGATCTGTTGCGCGCGGTTGCCATAGGCGATGACAAGCTTGATGGCGTTGACATGACCCTCATAAAGCCGACCGAGTGACAAATTGGCCGCACCGATGTCGACCAGCACATTGAAGAGTTCATCGAGCTTTGACGGATCATCTGCCCATCCGCAGCCGCCCAATGCGACCGGTAGCGGCGCAGCAAGCAGGCCACAAAAATCGAGTTCGGCCACATCTTTTGCTGGGAAAGCCCCCAACGCATCGTTATCAGCTGCCCGTTCGCGAATGCGCGTCAACAGGTTCGCCAAATCGAAATCATATCGTTCTATGGGTTGTCGCTGGTGCATCGTTCGCATCGCAATGCTCCTTCGGTTGACAGGTTAACCTCCAACGGAGGGAACAGTTCCAACAAGAAGGACAACAAAGCGCAACCACGAGAGACCACCGACGAAGCCGTGACAGGAACCGGATGGTGGGTTGAGCAGTTGAGTCCACTCACTGTTCGAGGCACCGATGTTCGTTCCGTTCATCCTCACGGCTATAGCCATCATTACCTGGATTTATGCCCCAGCTGCTTGGCTGGCGGCCGTGATCTTGCTGGGAAGCGTTTGGCTGATTGTTCAGTACCTGCAACTCGACGCAGCTGTACGCGAACCGGAAATCCCGTTTCCTCGTGGACAAGGGCATATCGGAGCTCACTCAGCGCCTTTCGTTTCAATCCATGTGGCGACCTACGACGAACCACCTGCGCTGGTGATTGAAACCCTCGATTCGATGCTTGGTTTGGACTATCCAGACTTCGAGGTGATTGTCCTCGATAATAATACAGCAGACCAAAAAGTCTGGCAGCCGGTTGCCCAGTTTTGCGCGCAACATCCCGCCAAGCTGCGTTTTTACCATCATGATAGGGTCGAAGGTGCGAAAGCTGGGGCACTGAACCTGTGTCTGACCGTCATGGATCCCGCTACCGAAGTCGTTGCAGTGGTGGACGCAGACTATTGCGTCGAGCCGCATTTCCTCAAAGAAGGTGTCGCCGCGATGCACCGGAGCGGCGCTGCGTTCGTTCAGTTTCCCCAGGCCTATCGCGGGGTCACCGACGATATCCGTCCAATAGCGGCGGAGCTTGAAGACTATTTCAACGCATTCGCGCGGCGCGCCAACGACACGCGGTCGATGCTCCTCACCGGCACACTGTCGCTGATTGCGGTCAAGCCTCTCATTGAGGTTGGCGGTTGGAACGCTGCAACCGTCACGGAGGATGCAGAACTCGGCCTTCGACTGTTCGCAGCCGGTTACGACGGGCATTTCGTCGACAACATCGCTGGCAAAGGCCAGCTCCCACTGGACTTCATGAGCTTGCGAGACCAGCGCGACCGTTGGGTTTGCGGCAATGTCCAGACCATGGCGAAGATGTTCGGCAGCCACGCCGGCGTACTAGCTCGGCGTGGGGTAAAGTCGGTCATTACGCAATTGACCGCGTGGCCTGCACTCCTGGCACTGCCGATCTTGGTGCTTTTATTCGGAGCGATACCGCTTCCCGTATCCCACGTGCGCTCAAGCGCCATCAACCTCTCTGCCATAATGGTGTTGGCAAGTTTGCTGGTGACTGCGATCAGGATGGCGATCACGGTCAGCGTGCGCGGCCAGCCACTTGGGTTGGTGTGCGAAGCCGTTGTCGTGAAATGGTCGTTGATGTGGAGCAGCTCGACCTGCTGGATCAAGACGCTGACCACGCAATCGCTGGCTTTCGTGAAAACACCAAAGGCGATCGGTGCCCGTCGGCACTGGTCAGTCCCGAACATATTGCTCTCGAGTTTCGCGTTGGTCGCCTTGGGCAGTCACGCAAGCACGGGTCATGCCCTTGCCAGCGCAGCTTGCTTTGCCTTGGCCGCGACGGTTCCCGCAGCGATGTGGGTTGACGCACGGTTGTCCGAATACAGGCCGGATAGCGGCTTGGTCCAAGTCATGACAGCGCGAGGAATAAGGGCATGAAGTGCTTGATTGCAGTCCCAACGTACAACCGATCTCAGCAGGTAGTTCGCGCTGCAAAAGCAGCACTCGATCAGCACTGCAACGACATATCTGTCGCTGTGATCGATGACGGGTCTAGTGATGACACCGAGGCCTGCCTGGCTCCATTGTTCAACGACCCGCGTTTCACCTACATCAGGTTGGCCAGAAATGTCGGCACCGCGAAAGCCAAGAATGTCGCGTTGGCGCTGCTCCCGTTCGATGCGATCACGTTTCACGACTCCGATGATGTGCCGGATCCGAC
>JANMHN010000322.1:0-12793 GCA_031375185.1 Allobosea sp.
TTAACAGGCAAAGCCTCGCGGAGAGGTGGCAGAGTGGTTGAATGCACCGCACTCGAAATGCGACATAGGGGCAACTCTATCGGGGGTTCGAATCCCTCCCTCTCCGCCATTTACCAACTCAAATCAATAATTTACAGATCGCGCGAAGGCAATTCCAGCCATTTGGCTATTTCGGCCATCTGAGCTTCGGCGAGTGTGGGCACGTGATTCAATCCCGACGCGCGTTGAAACCTTAGCGGCAATCCGCCCCAACCGCGAAGGCGTCCGGCAGCATCCGGGATCTGCGGCGCTCGCTGGCGTCAGTGCAGGCATCGTCAAGACGACACCGTCGGTGGGAGACCGCCTTCATGCTCCCGGTTGCGTGGCATTGACGAAGAAGAGCTGTTCGCCATTGATCTTGTAATCGGCGATCGACTTCTGGCCTTCGGGCCCGACCAGCCAATCGATGAAGGCCTGTCCATCGACCTTCTTGATATGGGTGTGCTTCGCCGGATTGACGAGGATGACGCCATACTGGTTGAACAGACGGCGGTCGCCCTCGACCATGATCTCCAGATCGCCGCGATTCTTGAAGTTTATCCAGGTGGCGCGATCAGAGAGCACATAGGCGTTCATCGCGCCCGATGTGTTCAGCGCCGCGCCCATTCCCTGGCCGATCTCGCGATACCACGGCCCCTTGGCCTGTTCGATCTCGACGCCGGCCACCTTCCACAGGTTGAGTTCAGCCGCATGGGTGCCGGACTTGTCGCCGCGCGAGACGAAGGGGGCAGCCTTGGCCTGAATGGCCTTCAGCGCGGCGGCGATGTCCTTGCTGCCCTTGATTCCGGCAGGATCAGCCTTCGGGCCGATCAGCACGAAGTCGTTATACATGACCGGCTTGCGCTCGACACCAAAGCCATCCTCGACAAACTTCACCTCCTGCGCGCGGGCATGGACGAAGACTACATCCGCATCACCGCGGCGGCCAGTGTCGAGCGCCTGTCCGGTGCCCTGGCTGACGACGCGGACCTCGATGCCGGTCTTTGCCTTGAAGGCTGGCAGCAGGTGATTGAACAGGCCGGAATCCGTGGTCGATGTCGTCGATGACACCGTGATGAAACGCGTCTGGGCAGCAGCCGCTGCGCTCTGGGCTGGCGGCGGGGCCGTGAGCGTGGCCTGGGCCAGCACCGAGGATGTCAGGGCGAGGCCGAAGCCCGAGGCCAGAAGGCTGCGTTTGGTCAACATGGTCGTGTTCCTCCGTTTTTCGGGATCGGGGTCACCAGAGAAGGTCTCCGGCGATGAACGCGCGGGCATCATTGGATGACTGACCCGCAAAGATGATGTCGGTCGGCGCGTCGTCGATCAGACGCCCGCGGTTGAGAAACAGGATGCGCTGGCTCAGCCGCCGTGCCTGACCAAGGTCATGGGTGGTCATCAGGATGGTCATGCCTTCAGCCGCCAGCGCTGCGATGACGTCCTCGATCTGTCGGGTCGCGCCGGGATCGAGCTGGGACGAGGGCTCGTCGAGGAAGAGCACCTCCGGTTCCAGTGCCCAGGCCCGCGCGATGGCCAGGCGCTGTTGTTCGCCGCCGGACATCAGCCGCGCCGGGCGTTTTGCCAGCGCCGCCAGCCCGAAACGGGAGAGCGCCGCTTCGGCGCGCAGCGTTGCATCAGTGGCGCCGACGGCTCTGAGAGCATGCACGATGTTGGCCTTCGCCGATCGGCGCAGCATGACCGGGTGCTGGAACACCATGGCGTGGCGGCGGCGGCCCGTGTCGGCCTGCCAGCGGATGACGCCCGCATATGGTGCCAGCAATCCGTGGCAGAGCCGCAAGGTGAGCGACTTTCCCGCGCCATTCGGGCCGATGATGGCGGTGACGCCATCCTTGGGCAGCACGAAGCTGACATCATCGAGCAGGCGCTTGCCATCTGCTTCGAAGCACAGCCCCTGAACCGAGAGCGGCAGGATGCTTGTGGTATCACGCATGGCCATCACCCCGCGAACCGCGCGCCGATGCGGCTTGCGCCATAGGCGGCAGCATTGATGGCCAGCGTCAGAATGATCAGCACGAGGCCCAGGCCCAGAGCCAATGGCAGATCGCCCTTGGAGGTTTCCAGCGCGATCGAGGTGGTCATGGTGCGCGTGTAGCCGGCGATGTTGCCGCCTACGATCAGCACCGCGCCAACCTCGGCGCTGGCGCGCCCGAATCCGGCAAGTAGCCCGGTCGCCAGTGCAAAGCGCCCATCCCAGAGCAGCGTAGGAATCGCCCGCCAGCCCGTGAGGCCAAGCGACGTGAGATGCTCGCGGTACTCGCTCCACAAGTCTTCGATGGTCCCGCGCGTCAGCGCAATGACAATGGGCAGAACCAGCAAGGTCTGCGCGATCACCATCGCTGTCGGCGAGAACAGCCATCCCAGCGATCCAAGCGGGCCGGACCGTGACAGCGCCAAGAACACGATCAGACCTGCAACGACGGGTGGCAGACCCATGAGCCCGTTGACCAGCACGATCAGCGCCGAACGCCCGGGAAAGCGCGCGACGGCCAGAAGCGCACCCAAAGGGAGCCCGATCAGCGCGGCCAGCAGCACCGCTGTCAGCGTCACGCGCAGCGAAAGCCCGACGATCTGCAGGAATTGCGGATCGAGGTTGAAGATGAGCGAGAATGCCGCACCGAAGGCCGAAGAAACGTCCATAGGCGGGACATCTAGAGCGCTTTCTTGACGAAAGCCAGACGGTTCATGTAACAGGATTCCATATCGTAATTTATGCAGTCTAATGCAGCTAAACATCATGATGCCTTACCTGAACACCGAAGACGCTGCCGCCTATCTCGGAATCCGGGAGCGCAAGCTCTATGAACTGGTGGCGAACGGCGCGGTCCCTTGCTCGAAAGTGACAGGCAAATGGCTCTTCCCGCGCACCGCCCTTGATCGCTGGATTGAGGCGGGCATGGCAAAGCCGCATGGGTTTGTGGCGCAGGATGCGCCGCCCATCGTCGGCGGCAGCCATGATCCGCTGCTGGAATGGGTGCTCAGGCGCTCGGGCTCCGGCCTCGCGCTGCTCAGCGTGGGTTCGGAAGCCGGACTGGCGAAGCTCGCTGCCAACGAAGTTGCCATCGCGGCGATCCATCTGCACACAGCTGACAATGACGATGCCAACCTGACGGCGGTCGCAGCGGCCCAGCATCTGCACGATGCGGTGGTGATTGCCTTCGCACGCCGTGAAGAGGGCCTGCTCGTCGCGCCGGGTAATCCACTGGCGTTGTCTTCCTTGGCCGATGCCACCAAGACAAAAGCGCGCTTTGCCGCGCGCCAATCCGGTGCAGGTGCGCAATTGCTGCTCTTGAAGCTCATGGCCACAGCCGGCTTAGCTGTCGAGCGACTCAATCTGCTGCCATCCACGTTCATGACGGGGGATGACCTCGCTTTCGCCATCCGGGCTGGCGAAGCCGATTGCGGCGTTGCGACGCGTGCCGCCGCCAATGCGCACGGGCTGGATTTCGTGTCTCTTGCCTGGGAGCACTTCGATCTCGCCATGCGTCGCCGCACCTATTTCGAGCCCGGCGTGCAAGCATTGCTCGCGCTGATGCGATCGCCGGAATTCCATCGCCATGCAGAACTGCTAGGCGGACTCGATACGAGCGCGGCCGGATCGGTCCGGCTGACGCGATGAGGGAGCGCTCAGCACAGTCGACGCCCTCCTGACTCCTATTCTGGCGCGGCTCTGCGTCATTGAAGGGCTGCGACGCCATCATTGATTCTGGCGGGGGAACTTGCGGGCATGCGCACACTGGTGCTGCGCTGTCCATCATCACCCTTGAGGCGTTTTCCGGGCCGGAGACGGCTTGGCTCGCGGCACGGCTGAATCCATTCGGCATCAGGCGATCCGAGCATGCGCTGCCGCAGGTGATGATCCGCGCGACTGCCAAGGCCCGCCTGCCATCTGGCACGGCTTCGGAACGTGCCATGCTGGACTGCGCTCGGCTGCGTGATCAGGCGCTGGCGTGCCAGTTCGGCAAGGAGACGCTGGAGAGTCGAGCCGACTGAAATGATCTGTTACAATGTCGAAACAACGATGAAGCCGCGCAGTTGCAGGATCGGATGATGAGTCGTGATGTCGCTCAACAAGCGCAGCCCATCAAGGGCCTGTTACCATCGTCATTCGAAGTTCTTGTCGTTGATGATGACGGCGAAATTCTGATCCTCGTCGCCAAATTTCTACGCTCCAATGGATTTCGGGTTCACACCGCGCGCAGCGGCGCAGAAATGAACGAGGCACTTAAACACGCTCCGGTCGACCTGATCGTTCTGGATCTGATGTTGCCAGGGCGGAACGGCCTTGATCTGTGCCGCGATCTGCGGCGGACATCTTCCATTCCGGTGATCATGCTGACGGCCAAGGGCGAGGAAACGGATCGCATCATCGGGCTTGAAGTGGGCGCAGACGACTATCTGCCGAAGCCCTTCAATCCGCGTGAACTGCTCGCCCGGATCAATGCCGTGTTGCGGCGCATGCGGTCGCCGGATCAGTCATCCTTCGAGCGAAGTGGGCGGGCCATGCAATTCGCTGGCTGGAGACTCGATACCCTCAAGCGTGAGCTGACGGATCCTCGCGGCGTCGTGGTCGATCTATCGACCGGTGAATACGACCTCTTGCTGGCGTTTCTGGAAGCACCGCAACGGGTCTTGACGCGCGAATTTCTGCTCGATGCGGCACGAAACCGGTCGATCGATGCCTTTGATCGCTCGATCGATGTCCAGGTCAGCCGCCTTCGCCGCAAGCTCGACGGTGTCGACGATCTCATCAAGACGGTACGGGGAGCAGGCTATCTTTTTGCTGCGGATGTGACCCGTGGGTGAACGACAAGGGGGCGTGATCGTCGGCTTGTGGCGGCGCTTCGACAGCCTTGCCCTGCGCACCACACTTGTTGTGCTGGTCGGCATTGGGCTCGTGCATCTTGCGAGCCTCTGGACCTACCAGCACAGCTTGACCCGCGAACTGGATCTGGCAAACCAAGCCCGATTGGCTGACCAGCTCCTCGCGATCAAGCGAGCCGTGATGCGGGTGCCCGAGCGGGAACGCGAGACGGTCGCCCATGACATGTCTGGCGGGCCGATAGAGGCGCATTGGAGTCTCTCCGAGCACGCTGTTGCGGGCGGGCCCGGAGCTGGCGAGTGGGAGGCCTTGGGTCGGCGTCTGCGGGAGGTTGCCCCGGAAATCGCGGAAGACGGCCTCGTGATCGGAGCAAACCGGCGCGTTGTCGACGATCCGCACCTTGCCCTGATCTCGATCCGCCTGCCTGACCAGTCCTGGATCAATGTCAGCCTTGTCGCATGGAACGCGCGTGTCCCTGTCGGTCATGGGACGCTCCTGTCCACAACATTGATGGCGATAGGCGCAATCGTGGTTTCGGTGCTGCTGGTGCGTTGGCTGACGCAGCCGCTCACAGGCTTCGCCGCAGCTTCGAAGGAACTCTACAGAAGCAAGGAAGCCGTCCTTGTGCCGGAAGACGGGCCGCGCGAGGTCCGGGCTCTCGCGGTCGCCTTCAACGACATGCAGCGGCGCATCGGCAGACTGATCGATGATCGCACCCAGGCGCTGGCGGCGGTCTCGCATGATCTCAAGACGCCGATCACCCGGCTTCGGTTCAGGATCGAGGATGTTGCGGAGCCCCAAGCGCGGGCGTCGATCGCGGCTGATCTCGATGAGATGGAAAGGATGCTGGATCAGACGCTCGCCTATCTGCGTGGGGACAGAGCCGATGAGGAAATCAAGCCGATCGACATCGTTGCGATCCTCGAAACGATAACTGACGACGCCTCAGATCTCGGGCATGCAGTTTCGCTCGACGGCATTGCCAATGCGAGGATTCCCGGCAGGCGCCTCGCATTGAAACGTGCGTTCGGCAACCTGATCGACAATGCGATCAAATACGGTTGTCAAGCGCAAGTGGTTGTCGAAGATCGGCCCAGGAACGTCATCGTCAGCATCAGGGATCATGGGCCGGGCATCGCACCCGAAGACGTTGAACGCGCGCTTGCGCCCTTCGTCCGTCTCGAACCATCGCGCAATCAGGAAACCGGCGGGTTCGGGCTTGGTCTCACGATCGCTCATGCGATCGTCGAAGGACATGGTGGAAGCATGACTTTTGCCAATCACGCGGAAGGCGGGCTCGTCGTTTCGGTCAGCCTGCCGAAGGCGCAGCTGCCTACCTGAAACATTCTGTTACAGAGCCGACATCTTTGCTTGGAGCGTTTTCATTAGCATCGCTTCGAATGGATCCGCCGACAGGACCGACATGACCTCCAATTTCTCGATCCGTTCAGGGCTTTTGTTGATGTTGGCAACGTTCTTCGGAGCGTCGCTGGCGGCAGCGCACGAGGGGCATGATCACGGCGCGCCGCCGCCACCGGTATCGGTTACGATTGCGCCGCGAGCGGACGCCTCGTCGGCGGACTTCGAACTGGTGGCGATCGCTCGAGGAGCAAAGGTGCGCATCTACCTCGATACTTTTCGGGGCAACGAGCCCGTGCGTGATGCGGATATCGATGTCGATGGCCCGGCAGGGACGGTCAAGGCGTCGGTGACATCCGATGGCGCCTACACGATCGACGCGCCGTGGCTGTCGCGGCCCGGCAAATACGATCTCGCTTTCACTGTTCAGGCCGGGGGGATGATCGACATTCTCACGGCCACGCTAGCGATTCCCGAGCCTCCGGCGCTGCCCGTGGCAACCACCAGTCTTTGGAACGCGGTCGTTGGCGCTGCTTGGGCTCAGGATATCCAGGCACGGCTGGCGACAAGGGACGCGAGCCTGTGGGTCGTCGGCGGTAGCGCTTTCCTTGCCGGGCTTATTGTTGCTGGGTTGTTTCGCCGGAAGGCGCGCTCCGGTGCGATGGCCGTGCTTGCGACGCTGGTCGTCGTGTGCGGCACCCCTTCCGACGCCGCCAGCCCTTCGGCTGCAGCTCCGGCGATGGCCGAGCGAGATGTGGCGCAGCGATTTGCCGACGGGGCGATCTTCGTGCCCAAGACGACGCAGCGCATTCTCGCCATCAGGACGCTCTTCACTGAGGCTAGGACTTTTAACGGAACCGTTGAACTTCCTGCGCGCGTCATTTCGGACCCGAGCGCCGCTGGCTATGTGCAGGCCTCTGTGGCCGGACGGCTTGCTCCCCCGCCCGGCGGCTTTCCGCGACTGGGAACGCGCGTCACGTCTGGCGACGTCCTCGCCCTTGTTCAACCGGCCATCGGAGCGGCGGACGTCACAAGCCAGCAGCAGCAATCGCGAGAACTCGACCAGCAGATCGCGATTGCCGAGCGCCGTCTGGAACGGCTTCGGCAGATTCAGAGCGTGATCGCCCGGTCTCAAATCGAGGATGCCGAACTGGAGCTGCAAGGCCTGCGCGCGAGACGGGCCAATCTCGAACGGGCTCCTCGCGAGCCCGAAAAGCTCGTCGCCCCGGTTTCCGGTGTCATCGCGGCGGTGCAGGCGATCGCTGGACAAATCGCTGAGCCCAACGCGATCATCTTCCAGATCGTCGATCCTTCACGCTTCTGGGTGGAAGCGTTGAGCTTCGAGGCGCATGCCATCAACGGCTCAGCAAACGGTCGGTTCGGAGACGGGCGGACGGTGCCGCTCGCCTATCGCGGCTCGGGGCTGGCAGAGCGCAATCAGGCAATCCCGATCCAGTTCAGCGTGGAGGGGGAAGCGCGCGGCCTTCGAGCCGGCCAACTCCTCACTGTTCTCGCTTCTACCAGCGATGAGCGGACAGGCATCGCCGTTCCGAGGACCAGCGTCCTGCGTGGCCCAAACGGCCAGTCGATCGTTTACGAACACACGAACGCCGAGCGCTTCCTGCCGCGCGAGGTACGGGTCGAACCGCTGGACGGCAACCAGGTGCTGATCGTTTCCGGGATCGAGGCTGGAAAGCGCATCGTCACGCAGGGCGCCGAACTCCTGAACCAGATTCGCTGAGGCGCAGGCGATGTTCAACTTTCTCGTCACGCATTCCCTGCGCAACCGGCTCTTCGTGCTGGCCTTCGCTGCCGTGCTGGTTCTCTATGGAGCCTTCACCGTCACCAAACTCCCCGTAGATGTCTTTCCGGACCTCAACCGACCGACAGTGACGATCATGACGGAGGCCGAGGGGCTGGCGCCGCCTGAGGTCGAGCAACTGGTCACCGTACCCGTTGAGACACAGATGAACGGGCTTCCCGGCGTCACACGCGTGCGCTCAACATCCGGCGTTGGCCTGTCGATCATCTATGTGGAGTTCGACTGGGGCACCGAAATCTACCGCAATCGCCAGCAGATCGCGGAACGCCTGTCGCTCGTCCAGTCGCAGCTTCCAGCCAACGTCATTCCGCAGATGGGACCGATCAATTCGATCATGGGCCAGATCATGCTGATCGCCGTGACCGGCCCGGATGGCGTTTCGGCCATGGACCTGCGCGAATTGGCCGACTTCACGATCCGGCCGCGCCTGCTCACCATACCCGGTGTCGCGCAGGTCATCCCCATTGGCGGCGAGGTTCGGCAATACCGTGTGTCACCAAACCCGGCAGCCTTGCGCGCGCTGGGCGTCACGCAGGCGCAGGTCGAGGCAGCACTCGCCCAGTTTGGCGCAAACACCGGAGGTGGCTTCACGGACCAATACAGCCGCGAGTTCCTGATCCGGAACATCGGTCGCACCCGCAGCCTCGATGATCTGCGCGGCGTCATCGTGGCGACGGTAGCGGGGCAGCCGGTCGCCTTGCGGCAGGTGGCCGATGTCTCCTTCGCGCCACGCATCAAGCGTGGCGACGCCGGATTTCAGGGTCGCTCGGCAGTGATCGTGTCTGTCGAGAAGCAGCCCGGCATCGACACCATCCGGTTGACCGCCCAGGTCGAGCAGGCCATTCGCGACATCACCGCGACGTTGCCGAATGGCATCCGTGCGGATCAGGTTCTGTTCAGGCAGGCAAGCTTCATCGAGACGTCGATCGGCAACGTGAAAAAGGTTCTCCTGGAAGCCATCGTGGTCGTTGCGATCATTCTGTTTGCCTTCCTGATGAACGTCCGCACCACCGCGATCTCGTTGACCGCCATTCCTGTCTCAATCCTGATCACGGCGATCATCTTCCATCTGATGGGCCTTTCCATCAACACAATGACGCTGGGCGGCCTCGCCATCGCCACTGGGGAACTTGTTGATGATGCCGTGGTGGACGTCGAGAACATCTTTCGTCGGCTGCGTGAGAACCGCGAAAAGGGTCATCCACGCTCGGTCTTCGATGTCGTCGTTTCGGCGAGCCAGGAGGTGCGATCAGGCATTGTCTATGCCACGATGATCATCGTTCTCGTCTTCGTTCCGTTGTTCGCGCTGACTGGCATCGAGGGTCGGCTCTTTGCCCCGCTGGGGCAGGCCTACATCATTTCGATCCTTGCAAGCCTCGTGGTCTCGATCACGCTCACCCCGGTCATGGCCTATTACATGCTGCCAGGGCTCAAGCGCCTCGACGAGCATGAAGGCCTGATCGTCCGCGTCCTGAAACGCGGCAATCGCCGTCTGCTCGACTGGTCGTTTCGCCATCCGCGGGCGTTAATGGCGGGGGCGCTTGCCGGCGTTCTCACTGCGGGCACCTTCGCCACACAGTTGCCGCGCTCATTCCTGCCGCCCTTCAATGAGGGCACGTTGACCATCTCGATGCTGTTCAATCCAGGCATCTCGCTCGCCGAGAGCCATCGGGTCGGCTTGATCGCCGAGCGTCTCATCATGGATGTGCCCGAGGTGAAGCTGGTTGGCAGGCGCACCGGTCGCGCCGAGCTCGACGAGCATGCCGAGGGCGTTCATTCCTCGGAAATCGACGTTGACCTGAATCCGAACGGCCGCCCGAAGAATGAGATCGTCAACGACATCCGCACCCGGCTTTCGGTGCTGCCGGTCAGCACCAACATGGGTCAGCCGATCTCGCACCGGCTCGATCACATGCTCTCGGGCGTTCGCGCGCAGATCGCTCTCAAGGTGTTCGGCGAGGATCTCGACACCATCCGCGCGCTTTCTGAAGAACTGCGCGGGAAGCTTGCCGGCGTGCCGGGCATCGTCGACCTGCAGGTCGAAAAGCAGGTCCGCATTCCGCAACTCGAAGTCATCGTCGATTATCGGCGCGCCGCCCTGTACGGGCTGCAGCCAGCCGCGATCACCGAGCAACTCGAGCGTCTGTCGAACGGGCGCATCGTTTCACGCATCCTCGAGGGCAATCGCCGCTTCGATGTCGTTGTCCGCCTGCAGGACGAACGACGGACAACCCAGGGCCTTGCCGATCTGCTCATCGAAACGCCGGTAGGCTGGATTCCCGTGCGCCAGATCGCCGACATCGTGGAGACGGATGGGCCGAACCAGATCCTTCGCGAAAATGGCAAGCGGCGCATGGTCGTCATGGCGAACACGGACGGTGCCGCCGACATGGCGGCGGTGGTCGCGCAAATCCGGCAGCTGATTGCGACGCACCGACTGCCGCCAGGCTTCTTCATCAGTCTCGAAGGCACTTTCCAGGCACAGGAAGAGTCGATGCGCACGATCGGGCTCTTGAGCCTCGTTTCGCTCGCGATGATCTTCGCCATCCTTTTCTCGCGGTACCGCTCGGTCCTGTTCGTTGCCATCATCATGGCGAGCGTTCCGCTGGCGTTGATCGGTTCTGTCACAGCGCTTTGGCTCGCGGGACAGCCCTTGTCCGTCGCTTCAATGGTCGGTTTCATCACGCTGACCGGGATCGCGACACGAAACGGCATCCTGAAGATCAGCCACTACATCAATCTGGCGATCCACGAGGGCCTACCCTTCGGCCCTGACCTTGTGATGCGCGGCTCCTTGGAACGCCTCACGCCCGTGCTGATGACAGCGCTCTCGGCCGGCGTCGCGCTTGTGCCGCTGATGATCGACCCCTATGCGCCCGGCAAGGAGATCCTGCATCCGGTCGCCATCACGATCTTTGGCGGCCTCGTGACCGCCACCGTGCTCGATACGTTCCTGACCCCGGCATTGTTTCTGCGCTATGGCCGCAAGCCGCTGGAACGTCTTGTGGCGCAGGTCCGCGATGCGGAGCACGCGCCCGCCGGCAGACCCGTCGCGGCGAAACCTCTGGAATCCTTCTGACCCACTACGGAGCCACCATGACCCGCATGCTATTCGCCACGCTGCTCGGCCTGTCTTTGGCTGTACCCGCTCTCGCGCATGACCCACGCCCCGGCCCGAATGGCGGGCTCAAGGTCGACGCCGGCGCGCGCCATCACGCTGAACTCGTGGCGAACGGAACGCCGCAAGTGGTGGTGTTCCTCTATGATCAGAACGACCGACCCGTTCCATCACAAGGCTATCGCGCGAACGCCATCCTCGTGGTGAGCGGCGCGACGCAACGCTTTTCCCTGCAGCCGGGCGAGGCGAATCGCCTGATCGGCACCGCTTCCGTGCCCGTCCCCGCCGGCGCGAAGGGGGCAGTTCAAATCACCGGCCCCGACGGCGCAACGGCGCAGGCGCGGTTCTGAGCCGCAGCAACACTCCGTTACACGTTGGAGATGGTGTTGCAATGAAGCCGGCCCAGCCTCCGGAGTGACCCAGACCTGAACAGAGGCTTCGACATGTCAACCAAATCCATCGCACAACGCACAGCGCTGATCATCATGCTGGCTACAACTGCAAGTACCGGCAGCTTCGCGCAGAACCCTCACGCCGGTCACGGCGCTGGTCAGCCTCAAGGACAGCAGACCGCTCCTCCTGCCGACATGGACAGGATGATGCGGACCATGCGCGACATGATGTCCATGATGGAGCGGATGCGTGCGGCTTCAGCACAGGAGCGTGCGCAGATGATGGAGCGCATGGCTCCGATGATGCGGGACATGATGCCGATGATGCAGGGCATGATGGGTGGGCAAGGCATAATGGGTGAGCAAGGCTTGGGGATGGGCGCCATGACCGGCCCGGGCCATCAGGGTCATGGTCAGACGTCCACTGCAGCAACGCCTTCCACACGCGCGTTTGAAGAAGCTAATGCGAAGATGCACCGCGACATGGCGATCGCCTTCACCGGCAACGCCGACATCGACTTCGTTCGCGGCATGATCCCGCATCATCAGGGTGCGATCGACATGGCGAGAGCTGTTCTGCAGTTCGGAGCGAACGAGCAGACCAAGAAATGGGCCAACGAGATCATCGCGGCACAGGAGCGCGAGATCGTTGAGATGCGCGAATGGCTGGTCCGTCATCCTCGCTGAGGTCAAGCGCGAACCTGCTGCCAGAATGAAGCGCCTGCGTACATTCCGGCCCGCCCATCCGAAGACGAATAGATGTACAGCTCACGGATCCCCGAACCGGGTGACCCCATCAAGACCATGCGCTGTGCAGATGCTGGACCTTGCCGTGGTGGAAAGTTCATTGCCTTGATGAATGCGCCGACAGGAGTGCGACATGATTTCTCACAATGAGCCAGTGCACCCCGACAAGGCGCAGACGACGGCTGGTCGCTGCCGTGGTGGCCATGACCACGGTCATGCAAACGCGAAAACGCGTGACCATTCGGCCGGGCGGGTGACCGATCCTGTCTGCGGCATGGAGGTCGATCCGCTCACAACCGCCCACCACGCCGAACACATGGGCAGGACCTACCATTTCTGCTGTGCCGGGTGCCGTACGAAGTTCATAGCCGATCCGGCGCGGTATCTCGAAGATCGGGACACGCCGAAAGAGGCCGCTCCGGAAGGCACGGTCTACACCTGTCCGATGCATCCCGAGATTCGCCAGATCGGTCCCGGCAACTGCCCGATCTGCGGCATGG
>JANMHN010000039.1:0-26725 GCA_031375185.1 Allobosea sp.
GTGGTCTTGTCGAGATAGACCTCGACGAAGACGAGCAGGCCCAGCCCGAGTTTCGCCGGGTCGAGATGCGCGCGGAACTGGGTGATGTAGCCCTCGCGCACCAGCCGCTTCAGCCGTTCGCCGGTGGCCGTGGCCGAAAGCCCGACCTTGTCGGCGAGCTCGACGGCCGCAATCCGGCCATCTGCCTGCAGGACCGAGAGAAGCCGCCTGTCGATCTGATCCAGCATGAGAAAATCCTGCGATGTGTATCCAGCACGGGATTTATCGTGTTTTCAATTCCAAAACAACAGATGAAATACAGGCAAATTTGTCATACGCTTCAGATCATCACGTCAAATCCATGCAAGGCAGCGTTTCATGTCGTCCAACCTCATGCCAGCCTTCAATGCACCTTTCTCCGAAGATGACACCACGCTGGCGCGCAAGTTGCTGGATCAGGCCACACTGGCTCCCGAGGCCGAACAGCGGATCGATGCGCAGGCTACCATGCTGATCGAGGCCATCCGCGCGCCGTCAGGCGGATTCGCAGGCGGGTTTGCAGGTGGTTTTGGCGGTGTCGAGGACATGCTGCGCGAATACTCGCTCTCGACCAAGGAAGGCCTGGCGCTGATGGTGCTGGCCGAAGCCCTGCTGCGCGTGCCTGACAGCGACACGGCGGACAGGCTGATCGAGGACAAGATCGGGCAAGGTGATTTCGAGCACCACGAAGCGAAATCCGGTTCTCTGCTGGTCTCGGCCTCGGCCTGGGCGCTTGGCCTGACGGCGCGGATCATCCAGCCCGGCGAGACGCCCGAAAGCATCCTGGGCCAGATCGCCAAGAGGCTCGGCGTTCCTGCCGTCCGCACCGCAACCCGTCAGGCCATGAAGGTGATGGGTTCGCACTTCGTGCTGGGCCAGACCATCGAGGAGGCCTTGCAGCGCGCGGGCTCGGGGTCGGCGCGGGCTTACCGCTATTCGTTCGACATGCTTGGCGAGGGCGCGCGGACGCAAGCTGATGCGGACCGTTACTGGCGTTCCTATGCCGACGCCATCGACGCCATCGGCAAACGCGCCGGCAACGAGCCCTTGCCTGCGCGGCCCGGCATCTCCGTCAAACTTTCGGCACTTCATCCGCGCTATGAGGCTGTCAGCGCAGGGCGTGTCATGGCGGAACTGGTGCCAAAGGTCATCGCGCTGGCTAAGATGGCCAAGGCGCATGACCTCAACTTCACCATCGACGCGGAAGAGGCGGACAGGCTGGAACTCTCGCTCGATGTCATCGACCGTGTCGTGTCTGATCCGTCACTGGCCGGATGGTCAGGCTTCGGGTTGGCCATCCAGGCCTACCAGAAGCGCTCCGCCGCCGTGATCGACCACATCGCCGCTCTGGCCACCCGGCACGAGCGGCGTTTCATGGTCCGTCTGGTCAAGGGCGCCTATTGGGACAGCGAGGTCAAGCGCGGCCAGGAGCGCGGGCTGGACGGCTATCCTGTGTTCACCAGAAAAGCGATGACCGACCTCAACTATGTGGCCTGTGCCCGGCAGATGCTGGCCCTGCGCCCGCTGATCTACCCGCAGTTCGCCACCCACAATGCCCTGACCATCGCCACCATTGCCGAAATGGCGGGCGGAGCTGACGGCTATGAATTCCAGCGCCTGCACGGCATGGGCGAGGCCAGTTACGGGGCTCTGCTGGCTGATGACAAAGGCTTTGCATGCCGCACCTATGCACCGGTCGGCGGTCATCAGGATCTGCTGGCCTATCTGGTCCGCCGCCTGCTGGAAAACGGGGCCAACTCGTCTTTCGTGAGCGTTGCGGGTGACAAAACCGTTCCGGTGTCTGACCTGCTTGTCCGCCCAGCAGCCCGCATCGGCAAGCCGGAGCATGCGGCAAGCCGCCGGATTCCCCTTCCGGCTTCGCTTTATGGTCCGTCGCGCCGCAACTCGTCCGGCGTCGAGTTTGGCCACCGCGCCGTGCTGGACGGCTTCAACGCAGAGGTTCAGGCTGCTGCGACATCAGGTTTCGCCGATGCCTGTGCGCTGATCGGCGGCAAACCCATGGCGGGTGCCACCCGCGATGTGCTGTCGCCGATCGACGGGGCCAGGCTTGCAACCGTCACCGAGCCATCGTCAGCCGATGCCGCCCGTGCGGTTGAGGTGGCTCAGGCCGGGTTCCGCGCCTGGGCCGCAACACCGGTCGCTATCCGCGCTGCAGCGCTTGAGAAAGCGGCAGACCTGATGGAGGCCCGCCGGGCAAGGTTGCTGGCTCTTCTGCAGTCCGAGGCTGGCAAGACCCTTGATGATGCGCTGGCGGAGGTGCGCGAAGCCGTGGATTTCTGCCGCTACTACGCCGTCGAGGCACGCCGCCAGTTTGGCACGGCTGAGATGCTTCCCGGTCCGACAGGAGAAGACAACCGGCTGACCTTGCGCGGTCGTGGCGTGTTTGTCTGCATCGCGCCGTGGAATTTCCCGCTCGCAATCTTTGCAGGTCAGGTCGTCGCGGCACTGGTGGCCGGGAACACGGTGGTGGCCAAGCCCGCGCCGCAGACACCCCTGATCGGGTTCGAGACCACGCGGCTGCTCCACGAGGCCGGCATCCCCGCCAGCGCCTTGCAACTTGTGCTGGGTGATGGCGCCATCGGTGCAGCCCTCGTGGCGCACAGGCTGGTCGCAGGCATCGCCTTCACGGGCTCGACAGCCACGGCCCGCGCCATCAACCGGGCTTTGGCAGCAAAGGATGGCCCGATCGTGCCGCTGATCGCCGAAACCGGCGGGCTGAATGCCATGATCGTCGATGCCACGGCGCTGCCCGAGCAGGTTGCCGATGATGTCGTGATGTCGGCCTTCCGCTCCGCCGGCCAGCGCTGTTCGGCGCTGCGCCTGCTGTGCGTGCAGGAGGATGTCGCCGACAAGGTGACCGAGATGATCATCGGCGCGGCGCGTGAACTCAAGGTCGGTGATCCACGCGACCTGTCCGTGCATGTCGGACCGGTGATCGACGCTGCCGCCAAGTCGCGGCTTGATGGACATGTCGCGGCCATGCGGGCCGCAGGGCAGGTCAGCCATGCAGGTGTGGCCCCCGCCACAGGCACCTTCGTCGCCCCGCATGTCATCCATCTCGGCAAGGTCAGCGAGCTGACACAGGAGCATTTCGGCCCTCTGCTGCATGTGGTGCGCTACAAGTCGAAGGACCTTGATAGGCTGATCGATGCCATCGAGGCCACCGGCTATGGCCTGACGCTGGGCATCCACACGCGCATCGAGGAGACCGTCAGGCGCGTCATCGCGCGGCTGAATGTCGGCAACGTCTACGTCAACCGCAACATGATCGGCGCCGTGGTCGGCGTCCAGCCCTTCGGCGGTTCAGGCCTCTCCGGCACGGGGCCGAAGGCAGGCGGGCCGCACTATCTGGCGCGCTTCGCCACTGAGCAGACGGTCACGGTCAACACGGCGGCGGCGGGCGGCAATGCGGCGCTCATCGCCAGCGGGGACGAATGACGCTCATCTCGCACCTGCATCCATGCCCGTACCCATGCCTGCACCCATCGCCAGCACCTCGCGCACGATCAGGTCAGGCACGGCATGGTGGGGCATGTGGCCGACACCGGGCAGGATGATCAGCCGTCCGTTCCGGACTGCCCTGACCAGTGCGCGTGAATGAATGTCTGAGCTGACAATGGTGTCATCTTCACCGGCAATGGCAACGACCGGCATGGCAAGCTCGCCATAACGGATCTGTTGCGCCTCGACAAAATCATGCACGGCGGCGACATCCTGCGCGTTGGCTTCAAAGGTGGCAGGCCGCAGAACAAGCCTGATCTGCGCATTCTCAGCGTAGCTGTCCGGGACAGCCTGCGGGGCGAACACGCTGGCGATCGAGGCGTCCAGCATTGCGCTTCCCGCCGGTATGGCCAGCAGCCGGGAGAACACAGGCCCCAGGGCCGGGTTCGATGTGGGATGATAATACCAGCTGATCGCCTTGCCGGGCCACGGATGCGTCACCGCGCCAAGCAGCACCATCCCTGCCACCATATCGGGCCATTCCAGCGCCATGCGCGTCGAGACCGCGCCTGCCAGCGAATGGGCGATGATGGTGAAACGGTTGATGTCGATGGCCTTCATCGCAGCGATGAGGGCCTCGGCCTGGCGCGCGGGGTCTGCCATCTCGCGTCCGCCCAGCCTGTCGCTCCAACCATGGCCGGGCCGGTCGATGGCAATGAGACGGGCCTTGCCCCTCACCCCCCGACCCAGGACAGCGAGAAGGTCGGCGTGCAGGCTCGAAGCCCCATGAATCATCAGCACGACAGGAGCGCCGGGGAAAGGTTCTCCGGTGTCGACCAGATGCACCCGCCCTTGAGGCAAGGTGACAAAACGCCCTTGTGGAGGATGGCTTGTTTCCGCTGCCGCACTGACAAAACTGGTCGTGGCCCAGCCTCCAGCCGCCAGCGCGCCAAGGCATGACAGGGTTCCAAGCAGCACGGTTCGGCGTCTCAATCTGTCACAGGATCACGCGTCACGGCCATCGACGGACAGCCTGAGCTTCTCGATGGCATCCTTCACGCCTGTGAAGAACGGATGCAGTTCCTGCACGGCACGGAAGGCACCGAGCGCCCGCCTTTCATCACCCTGCCTCTGGAGAGCCGCTGCAGCCATGCCCAGGGCCATGAAGTGGTTGGGTTCGCGCCGCAACGTCTCGCTGAAGTCGACCAGTGCCCGGCCATCGTCCTGCAGCAGGAAGAAAGCCAGCCCGCGCACGTGCCAGCCTTCTGCCCAGGCGGGCTGCAGCACGATGATGCGGTCCGTCAGCTCGATGGCGAGTGCTGCGTTCCGGGAGGCGAGCGCCTGCCGCGCACGCGCCATCAGCAGATCGGATGTTTCGCTCCCAGAGCGGCCCCAGCGGCGGGCAATCTGCCGGACGATGACCTCGGCAGCCTGTGCCGAGCCGGCAGACTTGAGACGCTCGTAAAGAACGTCCAGTGTCGGCGGAGCCTGAACCTGTGGTGCGGGCTGTGCCGGTTTCTCAGGCGCGGGCGCTTGCGCGGATGCCGGCAAGCCCCCGAAGGCGCAGATGGCCAGCAAGATGCAAGAGACAGCCCCGGTCAGGATGCGGATTGGACGTGTCATGCCATGAAGATAACTGGCACCCGTAACGGGTCAAACAAAAACAGCGGCCCAGATGCGAGCCGCTGTCCCAAACCACCGGATCGTGATCAGGCCGGCTGATCGCCAGCCCCCGACAACGTCAGGCCTGCTTCGCCTTGAAGCGCTTCTGGGTCTTGTTGATGATGTAGACACGGCCCTTGCGGCGAACGAGCTGGTTGTCGCGATGACGCCCGCGCAGTGACCTCAGCGAATTACGGATCTTCATGACGCCCACTCCTGATGCTGGATGATGCCGCGCGGGCATACGATGACAACAATGGAAAACCGCCAGCCAAGGAAGCCAGCAATCACCTTGCCGCCCGTATCGCGGAAGACAGCCGCGAAGTCAACCATTTCAGGTCAGCGTCGTGGCCACATTGTCACGCCGCGTTGCTGCGGGCCGTGGCAAGTGCGGCGACGGCATCCGCGGTCGCCGCCGACAGCGTCCAGCCCAGATGGCCATGGCCGGTGTTGTAGAACACGCGCGGGTTCCTGCCCCGCATCACGCGCGGCATCATGTCCGGCATCATCGGCCTCAGGCCTGCCCATGGCACTGCCTGGCGCGTGCTCATGCCCGGAAAGTGCATCCGGCACCAGGCGATCAACGGGTCGATCCGCTCGGCGCGGATATCTTTGTTGATGCCGTTGAATTCGGCGGTTCCAGCGACCCTGAACCGTGTCAGGCCAAGGCGGCTGGTCACGATCTTGGCCTTGTCATCGAGCAGGCTGACCCAGGGCGCGGCCTTCTGGTCCTCCAGCTCGGGCAGGTTGACGGTGATCGAGTAGCCCTTCACAGGGTAGACATTGACCCGGTCCCCAAGGCTCGATGCGATGTCGCGCGACAGCACGCCGGAGCAGACGACGACCTTGTCGAACTGGCTGACCTCCTCCGGCCAGTCGGCCTCGTCCAGGCGCGGCTCGCTGGACTGGTGCCTGATGGTGACGGTATCATCGGCGGCGCTTACCGACAGGACCGTCGTGCCGAGCTTCATCACGGCACCCAGCCGCCTGCAGGCGTCGGCCAGCCCGTTGGTGAACTTGTGGATGTCGCCGGTGAAATCGGATGGCGTGTAAAAACCGCCATACATGTCGCCCTTGAGTGCAGGCTCGATCGTGGCGATCTCCGCAGGGGTCACGGCACGGCGCTCGAGACCGCCCTTCGCCAGCAGGGCCGTGGTCTTCGCGGCCACATCGAAATCGGCCTTCGTCTGGTAGAAATGCAGGATGCCACGTTCCTCGCAGTCGAAATCAATGCCGGCCTCTTCGGCCATCCTCGTCAGGTGGGCGCGGGCCTCGATGGCGAGACGCACCGTGGTCACGGTGTTTTCCTCGCTTTTGGGAATGGCCGCGATGAACTCGGCCATCCATGACAGCTTGTGCCAGGACGGCGTCGGGTTCACCAAAAGAGGCGCGCCCGGCGTGAACATCCACTTCATGCCTTTCCAGACCGTAGCCCACGAGTTCCAAACCTCGGCATTGGATGCCGACAATTGCCCGCCATTGGCGAAAGACGTTTCCATCGCGGCGTAGGGATGCTTGTCGAACAGCGTGACGATGCAGCCGCGCTTGACCAGATTGTAGGCGGTGGTGGTGCCGGTGATGCCGGCTCCGATCACGGCGACACAAGGGTTCGAGATGTCTCGCACAGCGTTCTCCTTCCCGCCAAGCGGGATTGAACGCCCCCTCTGTCATTGGCCTGAGAGTATCGCCGGGCACTCACCACGAGCATCCGGCTTACACCATCGGCGGGAGCTTCGGCTCCACTTTTCAGAGTTCAAACACGATCAGCGGTCCGGTGGCCTGAGAGTTTCCGGGGCGGTTGCTCCTTCGGCGATGCAAGCAAGGTGCCAGCATCTCTCCCGCTGATGGCATGTGGGATAGCAGAATGGGCCAGAAGATCAAGAGAAAGCGAAGGAAACCGGGCAGGAAGCATCAAGCCGAAGCTGCAATCGCCGGAGCGGCCTCGTGCTTCTCGGATTGTTTCACGACAGGTTCCTGACCGCAAAGGCGCTGATCATCATGCCGGACACGAACAGCGGCACGCCGAAGCCGCTGTACCAGAGGGCTTTTTCGACCGGCGCTTTCAGGAAGCGCAGCATCATCACCGCCTGTGCCGCCAGCAGCGCTGCGACGAAGCCCGCATGGATCGGCGCGGCCCAGAACAGCAGGCATCCGATGACGATGACCTGGGAGACGGCCATGAAGACGCAGGCGACCCTTGCAGCACCGTCAGCGCCAAGCAAGACGGGAAGCGAGGCGATGCCCATCTGCGCGTCGCCCTTCATCGACTTGAAATCGTTGAGAGTCATGATGCCGTGTGCGCCGACGCTGTAGAGAAAAGCCAGGAGCAACACGGGCACCGGTGGCAGCCCGCCTCCCAGCATGGCGGCTGCGCCGGTGATCCAGGCCAGTCCTTCATAGGAAAAGCCGCAGGCCGCGTTCCCGAGCCAGCCGTTCTGCTTCAGCCGCAGCGGCGGCGCGCTGTAGGCCCAGGCCAGAAACAGCCCCACCATCGACGCAATCAGAACCCATGGCCCGAGCGTCGATGCCACGGCCAGTGACAACCCCGTCCAGATGATGGCGATGTAAAGTCCCCAGCTGCCCGGAATGCGGCCTGACGGGATCGGCCTGTGGGGTTCGTTGATGGCGTCGACATCCCGGTCATGCCAGTCGTTGATGGCCTGGCTCATGGCGCAGACGAGCGGCCCCGCCAAGATGATGCCGACCAGTGCCACGTGCCAGTTCGCGGCGATGGGCACGCCGGACGAGATCACGCCGCAGGCAAACGCCCACATCGGCGGAAACCAGGTGATCGGCTTCAGAAGTTCGAGGACTGCGGAAGCTGATGGATAGGTGGCCGTGCGCGTGGACATCGGAACCCTTGTGAGGTGACGGGGTGAATCTGGAGCGACAAGCCACCGTCTCGGGACGGCATGGACACCGCGCCAGACCAGCTTCAGGAGCTCATGTGTGCCAAGCGGCGTGCCAAGGCGCAAGACAAGACGCGAGACAGGACGCGAAACACAAGGCAAGGCGACGCGTGATCACGCACAACATGGCCATCACAAAAACAGACGCTCGGATATTGCGCCCCGGTGGCGATGGTCGAAACTGCCCCGCGTAGAGTTCTTTGACAAATGGGTCTGCCCGGCCGGACGGCGGAGAGCCAAGACGGCTGACAGATCATTTGTCGGCGAAAACATCACAATGTCGGATAAAAACATCCGGAATTCGATCAATCCTTGGGAGGATGACATGAAGCGACTAATCATCGGGACCGTTTCCGCACTGGCGCTGATGCTGCCGGGCACCGCCATGGCACAGGAAACCATCAAGGTCGGCATTCTGGTCGCTCTCGAAGGCGCCTTCGCGGCGGGCGGGGCAGACGGCGTGCGCAATGTCGAACTGGCCTTGAAACAGGTCAACAACATGGCCGGCGGCAAGAAGATTGAAACGGTCGTCGCCCCGACGGACACCACGGTCGACACGGCGATCCGCCAGGCGCGCAAGCTGATCGAGCAGGACAAGGTCGACATCATCCTGGGGCCGCTGTCAGGGTCGGAAGGCATCGCCATGCGCGACTATGCCAAGACGGTTCCCGGAAAGACCGTGATCAACGGCATCTCGGGCGCACTGGAAACCACATGGGTCGATCCCGCCAAGAATTTCTTCCGCTTCAATCTTGATGGCGCGCAATGGGGTGCGGGCCTCGGCACCTACGTGGTCAAGAC
This sequence comes from Allobosea sp., assembly GCA_031375185.1. Classification (GTDB taxonomy): domain Bacteria; phylum Pseudomonadota; class Alphaproteobacteria; order Rhizobiales; family Beijerinckiaceae; genus Allobosea. The sequence continues at coordinate 8,853 of JANMHN010000039.1, forward strand.
AAAGGGCTGGAAGCGGATTGCCACGGTTTCGGCCGACTATTCCTTCGGTTACACCAACTTTCTCGGCTTTGCGGCCGATTTCTGCAAGGCTGGCGGTGACATCGTCGAGCGCCTCTGGGTTCCGCTCGGGTCCGCCGACTTCGCGGGCGTGATCGCCAAGCTGCCTGACAATGTCGATGCGATCTATCTGGGACTTGGCGGCACGGACGCCATCAACTTCCTCAATCAGTATCAGCAGGCCGGAACCAAGATCAACCTGATCGGCGGCACCATCATGGCCGACCAGACCGTCCTGACCTCGCGCGGCAAGGCCAAGGAAGCCCTTGTCGGCACGCCTATTTCCGGCCCTATCGCCAATGACAACACAGCGCCTGAATGGACCGGCTATGTGAAGGCCTACCAGGATGCCTTCCCGGCGGACAAGCGCTTCCCCACCCCGTCCCTGTTCGGAGTCGGCTATTACAATGCGACGCTCGCCATGATTGCCGGCCTCAATGCCGTGAACGGCGATCTCAGCGGAAACCAGGCCAAGTTCCATGCAGCCTTGTCGGCGCTCAAGCTCAAGACCCCGCTTGGCGAGGTCACGCTCAACGAGAACCGCCAGGCCTCCGGCACCGTCTTCATCAATGAGGTGGTCGAAGGCACCGGCGGCAACCTTGCCATCAAGAATGTCGGCAAAGTCGATGGCGTCAGCCAGACCCTTGGCATGACGCCGGAGGCGTTCCGCGCCATGGGCCTGCCATCGCGCACCGTGCCGGACTGCAAGATGCTGCGCGGCGGCTGATCCTCAGCAGCTCTCCGTTCCGCATCCGGAACGACCTCTTGATACCTCTTGATTACCTTTCGGGCATGGCCTCGTGCCATGCCCGTTCAGCATCCATCCGCGGCATGCAAACGCAACTGACCATGTCAGGATGCTTGAAGATGCAGGTCGATGCCCTAAACTCATGATATGGTTTGCCAGATCGAGGCATTGCCATAAACTCATCCGGAAGCTGCACCGTCAGAGTGCAGAGGGGAGGAACATGAGTTCAGCCGTTGCCGTGTTCCACGGCGCATTCGGGCGTGTGTGCCTGTATGCCATGAACCGCACCATGGTGCCTCACGCACATCGTGAAGGTCATCTCATCTTTCATGTCAATGGACCGTCGGGAGAGGTGGTCGTTGACGGCAAGGCCTATCCGCTGTCCGCCGGGCAAGCGGTCGCCATCAGCCCCTGGCAGGCCCATTACTACCGGGCGTGCAACCCGCAGACCGCGACGCTTGCACTCGTCCTTTATGTGAAACCGTCATGGTTCCTGGAAGCCAGCCGATCGTCGACATCCTCTCTCAGGTTTGGCAGGGTCGGGATCGAGGTCACTGACCGGCTGGCCCGGCTTGTGGCCGCCAATGCCGGTACCATGCTTGATCCCGACAACGACGATCCGATGATCGAGGACCGGCTGTGTTCACTGACCCAAGGCTGCTTCGACCAGTCGTGGCAATGGGCTGAAGGCGGCTTGTGCGTGTCCGGCCATTCGTCGTCCCTGCGCGACTTCAGGGTCAGGAATGCGCTTCGCCTGCTGGTGCATCGCCTGTGCGAGCCGCTTGACCTCAACCAGGTGGCGCGCGAAGTCGGGTTGTCCCGTCCGCATTTTTACAAACTGTTCCGGCAACAGGTCGGTGTCACGCCCAACATCTATCTGAATTCCCTGCGCATGGAGCGCGCCATCAGCAGACTGACGGGATCGCAGGAAGCTGTTGCCGACATCGGGCTTGACCTCGGGTTTTCCAGCCAGGCCAGCTTTTCGCGCTTCTTCATCGCCAACGGTGTCGTGCCGCCGAGCGCCTACCGGCGCAGCGTGCATATGTCGGGCTTTGCATGAGCGGACTGTTCGCCACGGAACCTGACAACCGGGGTTCGGCATTTGGCCATCAGGTCGTTTTTGCGCATCAAGGAACAAGGAAAAGACTGTCGGGTACGTTGTTTGATGCAGCCGCAGTCTAGTTTTGACGCAGCGTGTCGGGCGGCATGGAACGCGGTTCCGGCGCACCCGGAACAGACCCCGCTCCGGAACACAAAAAAGTAGCGATACGGACATCATGCAGAGCCTTTACAAGCGCCATCCGGTCTGGTCGGTGATCCTGCTGGTGCTCATTGCGGGCTTCCTGTGGCTGATCTTTGCGCCCTGGCCCCCTGGCCTCGAGCAGGTGATGGGCCGCAAGCGGATCTTTCTCAACGCCATCTTGTCCGGCATTACGCTGGGCGCGCTTTACTTCCTGGTGGCCAGCGGTTTCACGCTCGTGTTCGGGCTGATGCGGAACGTCAATCTCGCTCATGGCTCGCTGTATCTGCTCGGCGGCTACATTGGCTACGAAGTCGCGAACACCACCGGGTACTGGCTGCTGGCCTTCCCGGTCGTGTTCATCCTGGTGGGTGCGCTGGGGCTGTTGCTGCAGCACCAGGTGTTCCGGCGCATGGAGGGCGAGGAACTGCGCCAGACACTCGTGACCATCGGCATATCTGTCGTCCTGGCTGACATCATGCTCTGGATCTGGGGCGGCCAAAGCTACCAGGTGCTGTCGCCGGACTGGTTGAGCGGCCCCATGACATTGCCCCTGATCTCTTCCCTGCGCTCCAACGGTGAGGCGGTCTATCTCACCTATCCGCAGGTTCGGATCGTGATCCTGTGCGTGGCCATCCTCATTGGCCTTGCCATGTGGCTCGTGCTCAACCGCTCGAAGCTCGGCATGCTGATCCGCGCCGGCGTCGATGACCGCGACATGCTCGCGGCATCCGGCGTGCGCATCCAAGTTGTGTTCCTGGGCGTGTTCGCCTTCGGCGCAGGCATGGCGGGCATGGCCGGGATCATCGGCGGCACCTTCCAGTCGCTGTCGCCGGGCGAGGACACACGGTTCCTGCTGGCCTCCCTGGTGGTGGTGATCGTCGGCGGCATGGGCTCGATACCAGGTGCCGCCCTTGGCGCCGTGATTATCGGGCTGGCCGAGCAGATCGGGATTGTCTATGCGCCGACCTATTCGGTCGTGTTCACCTTCCTGATCATGGCCGTGGTCCTGGCCTTCCGCCCCCAAGGGCTTCTGGGAGCCGGGCGCTGAGATGACCTACGCGGTGCGCACCTCGGGGCCGGCCTCGCCTATGCTGTTCGAGCGGGTTCCGCCCCTGTGGTGGGCCATCGCGCTTGTGCTGATCGCCATGCCGCTGTTTGCCAGCAATTTCGTGCTGTTCCAGATCTTCGGCTGGACGTTCATCCTGGGCATGATCGGCCTGTCGCTGATGTTCCTGGCAGGCTATGGCGGCATGGTCAGCCTGATCCAGATGACGGTGGCCGCGCTCGCCGGATACATGGTGGCGATCCTTGGCACGAGCGGCGTTCCGGCCATCAGCCTTGGCTGGCCATGGTGGCTGCATATCCCGGTCGCCATCCTGGTGGCTGCGCTGTTCGGCACGCTGGTCGGAGCGCTCGCGGTGCGCACCGAAGGCATCTACACCATCATGATCACGCTGGCGATCGCATCGGCCTTCTTCTACTTCACGCGCCAGAACTACGGCCTCTTCAACGGCTACACCGGCTTCAACAACGTGCTGCCGCCCCAACTGTTCGGCATCGATTGGCGCCAGCCCGCACCATTCTATTATCTGACGCTGGCCTGCGCCACGCTGGCTTATGCAGCTGTTGTCTATGTTGCCCGCTCGCCCTTTGGCCTGGCGCTGCAGGGCGTGCGCGACAATCCACGGCGCATGGGCGCGCTGGGGTTTTCGGTCACGGCGCATCGCATCCTGGCCTACACCTTCGCCAGCGTGATCGCGGCCTTTGGCGGCATCCTGCTGGTCTGGCAGAGCGCGCAGGTTTCCCCCGGCACCGCCGGCATTCCCCAGGTCATCGACATCCTTGTCATCGCCGTCGTGGGCGGCATCAAGCGCCCGGTCGGTCCCTTCATCGGTGCGCTGATCTATGTGCTGCTCAGGGTGTTTTCGCCCGATGTGCTGCTGGCGGTCGGGTTGTCGGGCGAGCGGTTCAAGCTCCTGATCGGTTTCGGCTTCCTGGTGATCGTGTTCTTTTCGCCAGACGGTGTCCTTGGCCTGTGGGAAAAGTTCAAGGCTCGCCGCGCGCAATCCCGCGACCCCTTGCGCGGAGACAGGCCATGACTCTGGCAGACATGCCTTCCGCCACAAGCCGCACGGCAGCCGAAAGGCTGGGCTCTGTCAGTTCCGGCAATGCGCTGGAGCTGCGCGGCGTCACCAAGCTGTTCGGGGCGCTGGCCGCGATCTCGGATGTGACACTCACCGTCCGGCCGGGCGAGCGCCGCGCCGGTCTGGGCACGAACGGCGCGGGCAAGACCACGCTGTTCAACTGCGGGACCGGCGATTTCCTGCCGACCACCGGCACGATCAGGCTTTTTGGCGAGGATGTCACCAGCTTTCCCGCCCATGAGCGCATCCGCCGTGGCCTGCGCCGGACCTACCAGATCTCGCTGCTGTTCGGCGGCCTGTCCGTGGCGGACAATGTCTATCTGGCCTGCCGCGGCGTCTCGCGCGGGCGGTTTTCCTTGCTGCGCCCGCGGGTGAATGACGTGCTTGTCACCCGTGCGGCTGAACTGATCGAAGCCGTGCATCTGACCCCTGCGCGCGACACGCTCGTCGCCAACCTCTCCTATGGCCAGCAGCGCCAGCTTGAAATCGCCCTCGCCCTGGCTGGTGCGCCGCGCTTCATCCTGTTCGACGAGCCGGCAGCCGGACTGTCTCCCACCGAACGTTCCGAACTGGTCTCGATCCTGACCAACCTGCCCGGCCATATCGGCTTCATCATCATCGAGCATGACATGGATGTAGCGCTGCGTGTCGCAGAGAGCGTGACGATGATGCACAATGGCCGCATCTTCAAGGAAGGCACGCCGCAGGAAATCGAGAACGACGCCGAAGTGCAGGAGCTTTATCTGGGAGGAGGCAGCCATGGCTGAACGCTCCAGGACGGCTTCCCGCGCGCCCGCTCTCGAAATCCGTGCGCTCAATGTCTATTATGGCGCATCGCACGCGCTTCAGGGCGTTGACCTGAGGCTTGAGAGCGGTGTGCTCTCGGTGGTGGGCCGCAACGGCATGGGCAAGACCACGCTGTGCAAGGCGCTTCTGGGTCTTGTGCCGGTCTCGTCCGGCTCGATCAGCTTTGGCGGGCAATCGCTGGTCGGCCTGGCACCGGCAGACATCGCGCAACTTGGCGTCGCGTATGTGCCGCAAGGCCGACGGCTCTGGCGCTCGCTGACGGTGGATGAGCATCTGAAGCTGGTGGCCGGGCGGCGCAAGGGGCCGTGGACCGTTGACCGGATCTACGCCACCTTCCCGCGTCTGGCCGAACGCAAATCCAATGGCGGGGCGCAATTGTCCGGCGGCGAGCAGCAGATGCTGGCCATTTCCCGCGCGCTGCTGGCCAACCCACGGCTTCTCGTCATGGACGAGCCGACCGAAGGCCTTGCACCGGTCATCGTGTCCCAGGTCGAAGAGATGCTCATGCGGCTGGGCGAGGACGGCGACATGGATGTCCTCGTCATCGAGCAGAACATCGGCGTCGCCTGCGCGATCGCGGACAATGTCGCGATCATGGTCAACGGGCGCGTCAACCGCATCGCCCCTGCGCGCGATCTCGCCTCAGACCGCGAGTTGCAGCAAAGGTTGCTGGGTGTCGGCCGCCATGGCGATGAGCAAGCCCCGCAAGGCGCAACCTCGACCGCGCCGGACACGGCAACTGCTGATTCAGGCCAGCGCGCCGTCAAGATCTACAATTCAAACCCCGTCCGTCCGACACGGTGGTCACAGCCCGTGCCTGTGGCGCGTCTGGAGCAACTCGCACGGGTGATCACCACACGGCCTGTCGCCGGCAGCGCCGCCTCGAGCCCCGAGATCCGGCCTCTGGCAGCACCCGGAGAATCCGTCGTGCTCGTGGCCGGAACCATGGACACCAAGGGCGAGGAATTGCGCTACATGCGCGACCTGATCCGCGCGGCGGGCCTTCCCGTGCGCATGGTTGACCTTTCGACCTCCGGCGGCCACTCGGGCGCGGAAATTCCGGCCCACCAGATCGCGGCCTTTCACCCGCGCGGCGCGTCCGGCGTGTTCACAGGTGACCGTGGCCAGTCGGTCGCCGGGATGACCGAAGCCTTCGCGCGCTGGATGGCGCGCCAGAGCGGCATTGCAGGTGTGCTCTCGGCGGGCGGTTCTGGCGGCACGGCCATGGTGGCACCGGCCATGCGCGCCCTGCCCGTCGGGTTGCCGAAGCTGATCGTGTCGACCGTCGCATCCGGCGAGGTCAGCCAGTATGTCGGCGCATCAGACATCATGCTGATGCCGTCGGTCGCAGACGTGCAGGGCCTCAATGTCATCACCGAAGATGTGCTGGGCAACGCCGCGCAGGCCATGATCGGCATGGTCATGGCCCGCCGTGCGGCGCGACCGCGCAAGGCCGTCAAGCCAGCCATCGGGCTGACCATGTTCGGCGTGACCACGCCATGCGTGCAGCAGATCGTGAAACCGCTGTCCGGCGCCTATGACTGCCTGGTCTTCCACGCCACAGGCATCGGCGGGCAGGCCATGGAAAAGCTGGTCGACGGCGGCAAGCTGGTCGGCGTCATCGATGTCAGCACCACAGAGGTGTGCGACATGATGATGGGCGGCGTGTTTCCGGCCACGGAAGATCGCTTCGGGGCCATCATTCGCACGCGCATCCCCTATGTCGGCTCGGTCGGCGCGCTGGACATGGTCAATTTCGGCGCGTCCGAGACCGTGCCGGAACGCTACAGGGGTCGCCTTTTCTACCAGCACAACCCGCAGGTCACGCTGATGCGCACGACGGTGGAGGAATCCAGGCGCATGGGCGAATGGATCGGCGCCAAGCTGAACCAGATGGAAGGCCAGGTGCGTTTCTTCCTGCCGGAAGGCGGGGTCTCGGCACTGGATGCTCCGGCAAAGCCGTTCCACGACCTGACCGCCCGCGCGGCGTTGTTCTCCGCGCTGGAACAGACCGTGCGCCAGACGGCATCTCGCCAAATCATCCGCGTGCCGCACCACATCAACGCTCCAGAGTTTGCCGCAACGCTCGTGGCGTCGTTCAATGCCCTTCACGGGTCCACCCGTCCCAACCGCCGAAAAGAAGCAAGCCTATGATCCCCCGTCAGAAAATTCTCGAAAAATTCCGCGGCATGATGGCCAAGGGCGTGCCCATCATCGGCGGCGGTGCCGGCACGGGCCTGTCAGCCAAATGCGAGGAAGCGGGCGGCATCGACCTGATCGTCCTGTACAATTCAGGCCGCTACCGCATGGCCGGGCGCGGCTCGCTCGCAGGGCTGCTGGCCTATGGCGATGCCAACCAGATCGTCGTGGACATGGCCGCCGAGGTCTTGCCTGTCGTGAAACACACGCCGGTGCTTGCCGGCGTCAACGGCACGGACCCGTTCCGCATTATGGATGTGTTTCTCGACGATCTGAAGCGCATCGGCTTCTCGGGCGTGCAGAACTTCCCGACCGTCGGCCTGATCGACGGGACGTTCCGCGCCAACCTTGAGGAAACCGGCATGTCCTACGGGCTCGAGGTCGACATGATCGCCAAGGCCCATGCCAAGGACATGCTGACCACGCCTTATGTCTTCAACACCGATGATGCCGCCGCCATGGCCAGGGCCGGTGCCGACATCATCGTGTGCCATCTTGGCCTGACCACGGGCGGCAGCATTGGCGCGTCAACGGCGCTGAAGCTGAAAGATTGCCCGGCGCTGGTCGATGCCTGGGCTGAAGCCGCCATCAAGGTCAATCCGAAGGCCATCGTGCTGGTTCATGGCGGGCCGGTGGCCATGCCGGACGATGCCGATTTCATCCTGAAGAACACGAAGAACTGCCACGGTTTTTATGGTGCCTCCTCGATGGAGCGCCTGCCAACCGAGGTGGCGCTGACCGAACAGACACGCGCCTTCAAGCGCATCGCAGGCAAATGAGTCTGCGCAAGCAGCAATACCGGAGGAACGACGCATGACAGGGCAATTGATCGGCCAGCTGATCTTGTGGCTCATCGTGGCCGTGGTGGCCATCGCCATCATCTACGTGGTGATGCAGTGGCTCTACAAGCGCTCCACCAAGGAAACAGCCTTTGTCAGGACAGGTTTTCTCGGGGAGAAGGTCGTGATCGACGGCGGGGCCTTCGTCTGGCCCATCGTGCATGACATCACGCCGGTGAACATGAACACGCAACCGCTGAAAGTGTCGCGCACGAAGACCGAAGCGCTGATCACCAAGGACAGGATGCGTGTCGATGTCGAGGCCGAATTCTATGTCCGCGTCCAGCCTGTCCGGCAGGCCGTCGCGATGGCGGCATCCACCCTGGGGCGCAAGACTCTGGAGCCTGAAAGCCTGCACGCCCTGCTCGCCGGCAAGTTCGAAAGCGCGATGCGCGCCGTGGCGGCGGAGATGGACATGAGCGGCATGCACGAGAACCGCTCGAGTTATGTCGAGCGGGTGCGCGCAGCCGTGCAGGAAGATCTCTCGCGCAACGGCCTTGAACTTGAATCTGTCGCGATCCTCGACATCGACCAGACCAGCCTCGAATTCTTCAACCCGTCCAACCGCTTCGATGCAGAAGGTCTCACGGTCCTGATCAAGGACATCGAGGCCCGCCGCAAGCTGCGCAATGACATCGAGCAGGATGCGATGATCCAGATCAGGACGCGCAACCTCGAAGCGGAGAAGCAATCGCTGGAAATCGACCGCGCCAGCGAGGAAGCCCGGCTTGAGCAGGAGCGCGACATCGAATTCAGGCGCGCGCAGCAGCGCGCCTTGCTGGCCACCGAACGCGCTACGCGCGACACCGAGGCGGAATCTGCCCAGATCACCGCGCGTGAAACCATCGAGAAGGCCCGGATTGCCAACGAGCGCGGTATCGCCGAGGCGCGCATCGCATCGGAAGGCGACATCCGCAGCCGCGAGATCGCCAAATCCAAAGCCATCGAGGGCGAAGAAATCGCTGCCCACGAGCACATCCAGACCGCCCGCATCCTGCAGGAGCGCGCCTTGAAGGAGGCGCGCATCGTCAACGAACAGGAGACCTCCTCGCGCGAGATCGAGCGGACGCGCGTGCTGGAAGCAACCGAGATAGCAGCGCGCGAATCCACCGAAAAAGCCCGCATCATGCAGGAGCAGGCGGTTGCCGAAGCGCGCATCAACAAGGACAGGGACACGCAAGCGCTGGAGATCGAGCGCCAGCTGACAACCGATCAGGCCGAAATCGCCGCACGCGAAGCGACCGAAAAGGCCAGGATGGCGCAGACGCTTATCCTGACCCAGACCCGGATCAAGGGCGAGGAGGATATCCGCCGCCGCGAGATCGCCCGTCAGCAGGGTCTCGATGAGGCCGAGATCGCAGCCCGTGAAAGCACCGAGAAACTGCGGATCACGCAGGCGTCGAACGTCTCCGAGCAGCGTATTTCCGAAGATCTGCGCATCCGCAACCTGGAAATCGAGCGCCAGAAGAGCGTGGACGCCGCACAGATCATCGCGGAACAGGCGGTGGATGCCGAACGTCTCAACGCGGAGCAGGCCATCCGCACCCAGACCATCACGCGCGACAAGCTGCTGGAGGCTGCCGAGATCGCACGCCGCGAGGCAACGGAACGCGCCAGGATCGCCGCCGAACTCGCGCTGGAGCAGGAGCGCATTGCCAGCCAGCAATCCCGCGAGGTCTCCGACATCAACAGGAAACGGGATGTTGAAGCTGCCGAGGAAACCCGCATCGTCGATCTCGCCATCAAGAAATCCGCGCGGGCCAATGCCGAGGCAGATGTCCGGAAGGTGCAGCTTGCCGCACAGGCCGCCGTCGAGACGGCCGAAGTCGAGCGCGAGCGCACCGTCGAAGCTGCCAAGGTCGAACGTCGGCAGTCGCTCGAGCAGCTCGAGATCGCCCGCGTGCAGGCCTTGCGCGAAGCGGAGATCGAAAGCCGCGAGGACATCGAACGCACCCGCATCGCCTCCGAGCGCGGACTTGATGAAATCCGCATTGCCCATGAAACCGAACGGCGCAAGCTCGAAGTCGAGCGCGAGAAGACCGTCGAAAGCGCCCAGATGGACAAGGCCGTCACACTCTACAAGAAATCGCTGGAGGAATCGGCTGCACGCGCCGCCTCCGACAAGGCCCGTGCCCAGGCCACCGAGGCGGAGGAGCAGGTCAAGACCGTCCGCGAAACCGAGGTCGCCAAACGGCGCAAGTCGATCGATGTGCTGATGGCGGAGAAGGCCGCTGCGGAACAGACCATCGCATCGGGCGCCGAGAAGATCAGGAGCGCGGTGGAGGCGGAAGCCCAGCGCCTGCTCAACGAAGCCGAGAATGTGCTGACCGATCCGGCACGTCTGTCGCTGTTCCGCCGCAAGTTGCTGGAACATGTCGAGGGCATCGTCGCCGCTTCCGTCAAGCCGCTGGAGAAAATCAGCGACATCCGCATCGTGCAGCTTGATGGCGCGCATTCCAATGTGGGCGGGGAAGGCCGGGGCAGCCCGACAGACGAGGTGATCAATTCGGCCCTTCGCTACCGGGTTCAGGCCCCCCTCATCGACAGCCTGCTGGCGGACATCGGAATCGACGGCTCCAACCTGGCCAAGCAGGGCGGTCTGATCCGCGAGGCCTCCGACATGCAGCGCGTGGCGTCGGACGCGCGGAAATCATCCCAGCCCAGATCAGATGGGCAAAAGCCTGACACGGAAGGCAAGAAGTGATGGCACGCGTCTACATTTCTTCGATCATTGACGCACCCGCGCCCCGCGTGTGGGAAAAAGTGCGGGATTTCAATGCCCTGCCGCGCTGGCATCCGCGCATCCGCGACAGCCGCATCGAAAATGGCGAGCCGTCCGACAAGGTCGGCTGCATCCGCGATTTTCATCTACAGAACGGCGACCGGATCCGCGAACGCCTCCTCGGGCTGTCCGATTACGACATGTTCTGCACCTATGCGATCCTGGAATCGCCGATGCCGCTCAACGACTACATCGCCACCTTGCGCCTGACCCCCGTGACGGATGGCGACCGGACCTTCGCCGAGTGGACCGCAGAGTTCGACTGCGCACCGGAGGTGGCCGCCGACCTTGTCTCGGGCATTGGCCTCAACGTGTTTCAGGCGGGCTTTGACGCGCTGAAACGGCAAATGGCAGGCTGACCATGGTCAAGGTCATCAAGAGCACAGTCCTGAAGGCACCGGTCGAGGCGGTCTGGGCCGTGCTGCGCGATTTCAACGGGCATGACCAGTGGCACCCGGCCGTGGCCGACAGCCTGATCGAACGGGGCCAACCCTCCGACAAGGTGGGCTGTGTGCGGAAATTCCATCTCGCGGACGGCTCTGAACTGCGCGAGATGCTCCTGACCTTGTCCGATGCCGACATGGCCTTTTCCTATTGCCTCATGGAAACGCCGGTGCCGCTGCTCAACTATGTTGCCCATGTCAGGCTCGCTCCGGTCACGGACGGGGACCAGACCTTCTGGCATTGGGAAAGCCGCTTTGACACGCCGCCTGGCCGGGAGGCGGAACTGAAAACCATGGTGGCGGAGAACATCTACCAGGGCGGCTTCGATGCCATCCGCGCGCATATGGGCCTGGAGGTGGCAGCATGACGGTTCAGGTCGAAAATTACGGATCTCTGGCTGAAGCCCTCCGCGCCATGGGTCCGGATGCCGTGTTCATGGCCGGTGGCACCCTGGTCATGCGCGATATCAATGCCGGAACGGCTTTGCAGCGCATCGTGCGCACGATGGACCCGGTGCTCATGGACATCAGGGCCTTGGGCGACACCGTGACAGTGGGCGCAGGCGTGACGATGGCGCAGATCATGGCCCATCGCGATCTGGCTTTTCTCGTCCCTGTCGCACGCGTGGTCGGCGGCCCGCAGATCCGCAACATGGCCACGGTGGGCGGCAATCTCTTCGCCCACCATCCTTACGGCGATTTTGCAGTGGCGCTTCTGGCGCTGGGCGCCCGCGTGGTGATGGCGGGGCAAGGCTTGGCGGGACAAGGCAGCGCCAAGCCGCTGGAGGATGTGTTGCAGGACAGGGGCCGCACCGGGATCACACAATCCATCGTTGCCGCCATCGACATTGCCCGGCCCCGCGATCCGCGCGCTTTCGGTTTTCTCAAGGTCAGCCGCATCAAGCCCAAGGGCGTGTCGGTGATGTCGATTGCCGCTCATCTTCCAAGGGAAGGAGGGCGCATCAGGGGCGCGAGGATCGCCTTCGGCGCAATGGGCCCGACACCCCTGCGGGCCTTGGCGGCCGAGCGCGTTCTCGAAGGCCAGAGCCTCGACGCGGCCACCATTGCAAGGGCCGCGCAGGTTGCGTGCGATGGCCTTGACCCGCCGACTGATGGCCTGGCGAGCGCCTGGTACCGGCGCGAGGTGGCAGGCACGCATCTGAAGCGGCTGCTTGAGAAGATGGAGCGCGGCTGATGGCAAAAAAACCCGTAACCTTCACGCTCAATGGCTCCGAGCGTGCCGCCTTTACCGATGACGGCCAGAATCTCCTTGAGTTTCTGAGGCGCGGGGTTGGCGACCTCAGCCCCAAATATGGCTGCGGCCAGGGCACCTGCGGAGCCTGCACGGTCATCATCGACGGGCAGACGCACCTGTCTTGCCTGACTCTGGCGGAAGCCGCTCAGGGGCGGCGCATCGAGACAGCATCAGGGCTTGCCACCGGCACGCTCCATCCGCTGCAGGAGGCCTTCATGGAGCACTTCGCCGCCCAGTGTGGCTACTGCACGCCCGGTATGCTGATGTCAGCGAAGGTGCTGCTGGACCGCAACCCGTCGCCAAGCCGGGAAGATGTCATCGAGGCGATCGCGGGCAACCTGTGCCGCTGCACGGGCTATGAACCCATCATCGATGCCATCCTGGCGACAGCCAACATCAGGAGGCCCGCATGATCGAGTTTCGCAAGGAATTCTTCGCCGACGAACGCGACGACAACCTGAACGAGATCGGCAAGCCGACGCGGCGACAGGATATCCTGGGCCATGTCACAGGGCGCTCGCCCTATTTCGATGACCATCTGTTCGAGGGGCTGCTGCATATCCGCTGCGTGCGCAGCCCCCATCATCATGCCCGCATCCGCCGCATCGACACGTCAGTGGCCGACAAGATGCCCGGCGTGATGCGCGTGCTGACCGGCAAGGACGTGCCGCTCAACCTCAACACGCTGCTCAGCCTTCTGGATTTCGGCCTCGATGACGAGCCGCTGCTGTCGGAAACTAAGGTTGCCTACAAGGGCGAGCCTGTCGTGGCCATCATCGCCGAAACCGAGGCCCAAGCGCGTGCCGCCGTGGCGAAGGTCAAGGTCGACTGGGAGGTGCTGCCGCATGTCCTGGACGTCGAGGACGCCATCAAGCCGGGCGCGCCTGTCGTGTGCGATGTCTATCCAACCAACAAGTTCATCTACCACGGCAAGTTCGACCACCAGAAACTGCGCTTTGGCGATGTCGAGGAGGCCTTTGCCAAGGCCGATCACACCGTTGAAGGCCGCTACCAGATGTCGCCGATCGAGCAGGCTCCCATGGAGACCTGCGGCGCAATTGCGGCTCCCGAGATCAACGACCGCTTCGTTTGCTACACATCGACCCAAGGCCTGTTCTTCTCCCTCGGCACGGCTGCCAAGCTCCTGACAATGCCGTCCAGCCGGTTGCATTTCATCGGCGGCACGGTGGGTGGTGGTTTTGGCGGCAAGGTCGACAGCATGCACGAGCCGCTGGCCATCCTGGGTGCCATGCTCACGGGCAGGCCCTGCAAGTATGCCTGGGACCGCGAAGAGGAAATGCAGGTCGGCGCACCGCGCGGTGCAGAGCGCTGGTACATCAAGGACGGCGTGATGGGCGACGGGCGCATCATTGCGCGAAAATTCACCGGGTACTTCGATTCAGGCGCCTACACCCGCCTGTCATCTTACGCGATCATCAAGGGTGTCGGACATTTGCCCGGCCCTTACACAATCCCCAATGTCTATGCTGACGTGTATTGCGTGTACACCAACCGGACGCCAGCCACGGCGATGCGCGGCTTCGGCATCACGGGTGTGGACTTCTCCATCGAAGTCCACATGGACAAGGTCGCCGAGACCGTGGGCATGAACCCGGTGGACCTGCGCATCCTCAATTCCTACCGCGACGGCGACATGAAGGCCCACCGGCGCCTGGCCAAGAACTGTGCGCTGATCGAGTGCTGTCAGGTGGTCGCAGAGAAGGCGGGCATCGACATCAGCCCAGCTTCGCGCGCTGCGGCCTCCATGCGTGATGGCGGCGGTGAGCGTGCCAACTTGCCAACCCGCACGGCAACAGACCAGAACGGCGCCGTCAGCGGCTACAGACCGAGCAATTATGGCCGCAAGGGTGCCAAGCCGCCATCGCCGACGGCTCCGGTGCCGCAACCAGCCTATGCAGCCGCGCCCGGTCAGGGCCAACGCGCTGCAGTCCTGCCCCATCAGGCAGCGCAGGTGCCGCCTGCGCCACATGCACCCGCTCCGGTGCCACCCCCGGTTGCCGCCACCGCCATGGATACGCCACGGCACGGTGCCTTGCGCTTTTCGTCCCTTTCCGGCTTCAGGAGGCGTTGATGGCCTTGCATCGCGGGCGCGGCTTCGCGTCGATCAACTATCCCATCGGCATGAACCTGGGCGGCGATCCCTCTCAGGCACTGGTTCATTCAAACCCCGATGGCAAATTCACCGTGGCCCTGTCCTCGATCGATCTGGGCCAGGGCATGAAATCCGTCACGCGCCAGATCGCGGCGGAGACGCTGGGCATCCCGGTGGCCGATGTTTATGTCGACACCGCCGACAGCGACACCGGCCCGCACTGCATGGGCTCGTTCGCCTCGCGCGGCACGCACCGGGTCGGAAATGCCGTCATCCAGGCCGCGCAGGAAGCGCGCGCCGTGATGCTGGAAGCCGCAGCGGAGGAACTGGAGGTCGATGCGTCCGATCTTGTCACCGACGGACGCGGCAACATCCATGTGAAAGGCGCGCCCTCGCGCACCATCACGACCATGGCTGCCTGTCAGGCGGCGCAGTTCAAGCAGGGCAAGACCGTGTCGGGGCGCGGTATCTTCCTGATTCCGCTGTCCGAGGTCGATCCCGACACCGGCGAGATGACGCCTGTGTCGTGCTTCGCGCATGCGGCGCTGATCGTCGAGATCGAGGTCGATGACGAAACCGGCGAGGTCGCGGTGCTCGACATGCAGTCAGCCTATGAGGTTGGCCGGGCGCTCAACCCCAAACTGGTCGAACAGCAACTGATCGGCGGGGCCTGGATGGGGATGAGCCATGCGCTGTGGGAAACGACGGAACCCTATTATCCCGACCGCAGCCACGGCCCGGTCGATTTCAACCACTACCTGATGCCAGGCCCTGGCGATCTTGCCCCGCACCATATCTCGGTGCTCGAGCGCCCTGCGCCTGACGGTCCGTTCGGCGGAAAAGGGCCAGGGGAAATGTGCGCCAACCCGGTGCTTCCGGCGGTTGCCAACGCTGTTTATGACGCCGTCGGCGTTCGCATCGACGACCTGCCGATCACGCCTGAAAAGATCCTGCGCGGTATCCGCGCCATGGGCGGGGCCAAACCAAGACTGCGGCTGGCCAAGATGCAAGTGACAGGAGTGCGCTGAGCCATGGCTGTGCGCCGCTCCATCCTGGGCATTGATGGCCCTGCGCCACTCGCGCGGTCACTGCGCGATGCGCAGTACATCGCCGATGAGGGGCTGGCGACGGCAGCCTATCTCGCGCTGGCCCTGGGAAAGCCGCTTCTGCTGGAGGGCGCGCCGGGTGTCGGCAAGACCGAAGCCGCCAAGGCAATTTCCTCCGTGCTGGGCCGCGAGCTCACGCGGTTGCAATGCTACGAGGGAATCGATGCTTCGGCCGCCATGTATGAATGGAACTTTCCGCGTCAGATGCTGAGCATCCGGCAGGCGGGCGATGCCTATGTGAACCTGTACTCTGACGAGTATCTGGTAGCTCGCCCCATGCTGCAGGCGCTGCTGGCCCCGCGTGACCGCGTGTTGCTGATCGATGAGATCGACCGCTCGGACCATGAGTTCGAGGCTTTCCTGCTCGAGTTCCTGTCTGATTTCTCGATTTCCATCCCCGAGCGCGGCACCTTGCGGGCTGCTGAACCGCCCGTCGTGATCCTGACGTCGAACCGCACACGCGAGTTGCACGAAGCGCTGCGCCGCCGCTGCGTCTATCACTGGATTGGCTATCCCGATCCGGCGCTGGAAGCACAGATCGTCATGATGCGTGCCAGCGTCGTGGCGCAGGATACGGCGCGAAAGGTCGTGGCAGCGGTGGGCAAGCTGCGCACCCAGCCGCTGGCCAAGCCGCCGGGGGTTGCCGAAACGGTGGAGTGGGCCGAGGCTGCGACCCTCCTGAATGAACAGGGCGTGCCCTGGCCGCGGGCTTTCGCACGGGCCATTGGCGTCGTGCTGAAGGATCAGGATGATCTGGCGTTCATCGCGCCGCGCCTTGATGCGATCCTGATGGGCACAGCCGCATGAGTGCCATTGCCATCCTGCCGCGCCCTCTGGTGCCTTTCATGAGCTTTGCGCAGGCCTTGCGCAGTGCCGGTTTTGCCGTGGCTCCCGAGCAGGTACGCGCGTGGATTGCAGCCATCGGACTTCTGGGGCCGAAAAGCCTCAGCGACATCCGCCGCGCGGCCCATGCCACGCTTGGGCCGGCCCCTGAGCGGCGCGACGAATTCGATGCCCTGTTCAACGAGGTCTTTCTCGGTCACGTGCTGGCTGCACCTGCTTTCGGCGAACCGGAAGACATGCCGGCCGCTTACGATGCAGGTGCGTTCGAGCCCATGATTCAGGGCGGCGAGGAAGACCCGTCAGGCGCAGATGCCTCGATGGCGGAGCGCTTGTTTGCACGCGATTTCGAGGACGACGAGGATGCAGCCCTGCGCGCTTTTCAACGTGCCGTTCCGGGCGCGTTGCCAAGACGCCGCGCCCGGCGTCTTGAAAGCGGCAAGGGCCGTCTCGCGGATCCGCGCCGGACCTTTCGGGAGCTGATGCGAAAGGACGGCGAGATCACACGCCTGCCGCGCCGCATGCGGCAGCAGCGGCAGCGCCGTGTGCTGTTTCTGGTCGATGTATCAGGCTCCATGAAATCCGGAACTGACGGCACCCTGAGACTGGCACATGCGCTGGTGCAGGCAGGCGATCAGATCGAAGTATTCACACTTGGCACAAGGCTGACCCGCATCACACGTGCCCTTCATCACAAAAGCCGCGATCAGGCGCTGGCGCGGGCTTCAGGGCTGGTCGCCGATTGGGATGGCGGAACGCGGCTGGGTGACGCAATGCAGGTTTTTCTGTCAGTGCCGCGCTTTGCCGGTTTTGCGCGCGGCGCTCTGGTCATCGTGCTGTCGGACGGGCTGGAGCGTGGCGGCCCGGATGCCCTGATGTCGGCGATGGCAAGGCTCAAGGGCCTGGCCTGGTCCGTGCTCTGGCTGTCGCCGCTCGCGGCAGACAATGCCTACAGCCCACAGACGGGTGCGCTGCGCGCGATCCTGCCGACCCTTGACCGCTTCGGCGACGGCTCGGGTCCGGGCATGATCGCGTCCGAAATCCTTGGTTTCGCCAAGGGCGCGCGCCAGGCGGGAGCCCGCGCATGAACACGGTCGATGCCCATTTCCATGTCTGGCGGCAGGCCGACCTGCCATGGCTCGCCGGGCCCATGCAGCCGCGCATCTTCGGGCCTTACGAGCCGATCCGCCGCGATTACACCATGGCCGAGTATCTTGATGACATCGCCGGAAGCGGTGTCACCAAATCCGTATATGTCCAGGCCAACTGGCCGCCGGAGCGCGCCGAGGCCGAGGTT
>JANMHN010000346.1:0-3949 GCA_031375185.1 Allobosea sp.
GCCGGTCATCAGCCAGATGCGGGAGGGCAGGCTCTTGGCTCGCAGCACGCGGCGTTCGCCAGGGGTGATGGCATCCGGGCAGAACTTGCGCTTGTGCTTGAGCAGATGGCGCAGGTCTTCATGTGCCAGAAGCCGGTAAAAACGCCCCCGTTTCCTGTGAACCGTCGCCAACTGGAAGTCGGTGACGGCAGCCTGTCCATCAGGTGTCACGAGCCAGTTCGGTTCTTTGGCTAGGTCATTGTGGCAAACGCCCGCGCGGCGCATCTGGCGCAAGAGGCGTTTGGCATCGCTGAAAAGCCCGGTCTGCCCATAGGGCTTGGCCATCTGGAAGGGCAGACCTTCGATGAACCCGCGGATGATGATGCCGTCAGACGCCGCATGCAGCTTCGGCACACCGCGGATGCCCGAAGCCTGGCGAAGCGATTCGATCTCGCGTCGGCCAAAATGCCAGGCAAGAGGCCGGGCCCACCAGCGCGCTGTGGTCAGATCACGCCTGATCGCCGGTTCTTCACCGGACACGCCATGCCAGATGCCCCGATCAATGGTCGAGAAGACATCGGACTTTAGCGTCGCCACCCGCACGAAAGCCGACGTGTCGAGGCTGTGCGGCTGTGCTAAACTCAGGATCGTGAAAGGCTTGGCCATGACGCGTCGATAGAGCATGCGATCATAAAGGAAAAGCCGGTTTGTTGCCGTTATCCTGCTCCAAACCCCTCTGAACGATCATGTTTCTGCGTCCAGACACGCAAAAACCCGCCATGTGGCGGGTTTCGCAAGATGCCAGGCTCTCTGTGAAGGCGCGCGGTCCAATCAACAGCGGATCGCACCCGTCAACGGTCAGGCGGCAGCGTAGTGCCGGGCGATGTTCGCGATGTCGTGACGGACGATACCCAGATCATCCAGTTCACGATCCGAGAGCTTGGAAAGCTCACGGACAGTTTCGCGATAACGCAGGAATGACTGGACCTTGGCGATGAGGGAGGCGATGAACATGGTGTGCTCCTTTTGAAGCGATGGGTGAAACAAATGGCAGACGCATTCTTGTGCGCTGCAGCAATGTTGATATAGGCCATGCGTCAGGATATTTTGAGAGGGAAAATTCTATATCCGTTATGCGTCTAACGCATGTATCGTTCATGATTTGGCAATACCTGCGTGAATTGAACCGTCTGCTGGCATGACACACAAATGCGTGATCCGGGCTGGCACCTGTGTATTGCGACAGATCACAGCCATCCTGCCTGAAATCTGCCCTGATTTAGCCGCGACTCAGCCGTTACGTGGGCCGCAAGAGGGCAGATGCCATTCGGGGGACGCACATGCCGCACACACAATCACCGCATGCCGAAACAAGGTTGTCACTCGGTGCTGTCGCAACTGTGGTTCTGGGCCTTGTATTCGTCATCGGGCTGGTTGCCATGTCGATGGCTGGAACATGGCTTGGCCTGGGCTGGCCCGATGTCAGCATGGCAGCGAAGGCAAGCGTATTGCCATTCGTGAAATGACAACCGGCACGAGCCTCAGCCTGACGATATCAATTCGCGGCAGGACGCTGAAGCAAGGGAGCGGCTGCGCCTGAGCGCTCGAGCAGCGCGCGCATGTTGACCGCCACAACCGGGTCCGCCAGCGGGCCGGACACGTCAAACGGAATACTCTGCGCACCGGATGTGGACTGAACGGTGCCTGCAAGCCGATACATGCGCTCTGTCAGCAAGATGCGGCCATCGAGCGAAAGGCGGAAAGCGGCTCCTGCAGCCTGGCCCTCGCTGACATCGAGGATCCCTCCGGCAATCGTGCCATTGAGCGTCATCTGCTCGAAACTGGTCCGCCCGCCCCGCCAGTCACGCGCCACGGCAAGAGGCTGGCGCTCGATCCTGCGCATGGCATCATTGAGATTCGTGCCGAGAAAGTCACCATTGCGGGCCGTGAAGGCCACGCGCCCGACGGCATTCGTCATCAACTCGGCAACGGTTCGTCCCGAGGTTTCAACCTGATGCTGCATGCTGCCCGTTCCCGTCAGGCGGCGTGTGTCGAACACATCGGCGCTGAAGGCTCCAAGATCAACACGTTCCGCGCTGAGCTGGGCGCGAATGTCGACGCCTGCCCCGCTCTTGCCCAGTGAAAGCCGACCTTTCAGCGCACCGCGGTACAGTCCTGCATTTGCCACCATCACATCGAAGCGCTGCTCTGTGGACCTGATCTGTGCGGCCACATCGGTGAGCACCGCGCCTGGCAAGCGCACGCGCTGCAGCGACAATCTCAGGTCCAGATCGTGCGCGAGAAGGTCATCGATATCGAGCGGGGCCGCATGGCTCTGGTCGGGGGGCAGGAAACGCTGTGTCTCGATCCCTGAAAGAGGCCTGCCGATGTCGAGACTCTTGCCTGCAAACGTGCCTGTCAGCACCCAGCGCTGCTCGCGCTTGCGCCAGTCGAAGGCGCCATCCAGAACATCAGTGCCCAATGTCACGGTGGCGTTGCGGACCTGTGAACCTGTCGGCGAGATCTGGAGTGTCCCGGCGATGGTGGTGTTGCCGAGGGGCAATGTCACATTTGCGCCCGATGCCACCCATGAGCCAAGCCGCGACATGGATGGTGCGTTGATCAGAACCTGGCCTTCCAGCACGTTATCCGCCGTGCCTGCTGCTTGCGGCAGCTTCCGTGCGTTGAAATCCAGACTGACAAGCTCGGACCTGATGCGGGCCATCGGCAATGTCGTCCGTTCTGCGGAGTCGGATGCGATGGCGAAGGTCAGCGGTTCACCGCGCCAGACCAGGGAGCCGTTTGCCTGCACAGGCTCTCCTGCCATGCGGGCGGCCACCTGCATGTTCACGTTGCGGACAGATGACACGATGTTCGCGTCGCGCCGGAAAAACAGCGAGCCGTCGCCTTGAACGGATATTCTGGGTGATGCAGGCAGCTTGGACGCAGCGAGCGAACTGAGCACGGCAAGCGGATTGAAATCATCCGGGCTGAGAGCAACCTCGAACTGCGGTGAGAACAGGGTCAACTGATCAAAGGCGATGCGGCCACCCAGAAGGGCAAGCAGATCGATCTGTGCCCTGACACGGGGCAGCTTTGCCGAGAAGGAACCGTCGCCCGACCTGACTTGCAGGTCATTGGCGATCAGGCGCGGCATGGGCAGCACAGCAAACGCGCCTGCGGTTCCACCTGTGACGACCAGCCCGAGTTTTTGTGTGAGAACGGCAAGAACATGCCGCTCGACAGTTTCCTCGGCGAGACGCCAAGGTTGCCATGCAAGCGCGACGAGGGCGCCCAGCCCGATCAGCCCTGCAATGCGCCAGTTGCGTTTCATGAGATCGATCAAGACAGGTTCACACCGGAGTTTGAAAGGAAGTTTGCAATCACACCTGCACAAATGCCAGGAGGCATGAACCTTCTACCCGGATCATGGCACTCAAAAAAGGGCTTTCATTTTGTCACGCCACCATGTGCTGAAATATCATGATTCAGCCTTTGAGTCCGCCCTTTGAACACGGCTCAACACGGCATCATCGCAACCACGGCAGAACGTTGTGGCTCCAATCACGGTGTGTCGTTTCCTCAAGGCACAGACCACATGCCGAGAGTTATGTGCAGACAGCCCGAAAGTCGAGATCATCCTGTTCGCGTGCCGGACTGTTTGCCTCCGCCGGGTGACTTGCGGCTTTGTCACGGCACAAGCAGGGTTGACATGCACCGTCCGAAGGGTTGGATGGCAACAGATTGTATGTCTGTGGATATCGGCATCAGTTGCCATGAATTTAGGTGCCAAGAACGTCGGTATTGAACGGGCATGGCAGCGGATACGAACAATGGAGATCTCCGGCATGAAGAAGGTGTTTCCTGACGCGGTGGCAGCTCTGGCCGGGCTGCTGCACGATGACATGATGATCATGGCAGGTGGTTTTGGACTGTGCGGCATTCCGGAAGCCCTGATTGCAGCCATCCG
>JANMHN010000347.1:0-2070 GCA_031375185.1 Allobosea sp.
CGGCAAGACGCTGGTGGTCAACTTCCCGGCCCATCCGCACTACACCGCCGTGATGAAGGTTCTGCCGGAGTTCACGAAGGAAACCGGCATCAAGGTCGAGGTCGACCAGCTTGAGTTTCTCAAGATGCGCGAGAAGCAGACCCTCGAACTGACCAAGGCGCGCGGCGATTACGACCTGATTTCCTATGTCGTGTTCTCCAAGGCGG
The DNA here is from genome assembly GCA_031375185.1 of Allobosea sp. Classification (GTDB taxonomy): domain Bacteria; phylum Pseudomonadota; class Alphaproteobacteria; order Rhizobiales; family Beijerinckiaceae; genus Allobosea. The sequence continues at coordinate 207 of JANMHN010000347.1, forward strand.
ATTATGTCTTCGCCGACCAGCTCGAGAATCTGGCGCGTTTCTTCATGAATCCGCGCCTGGCCGATCCGGCGTTCGACCCGGACGACATCATTCCCGGCTACATGCAGAACATCGGCGTGGCCGGCGGCAAGAAGGGCTACCTGCCCGGCCCAACCGGCTCGCTGTTCGGCATCCCGTTCGGCTCGGAAACCTCGATCCTCGGCTATCGCAAGGACATTTTCGAGAAGCACGGCCTCAAGGTTCCCACCACCTATGCCGAGATGATGGAACTTGCCTGCAAGATCCCGCAGCTTGAAAAAGGCATGGGCGGTATCGCATCGCGCGCAGCGTCCGGGCAGCATGCGGCACATGCCTACCTGCTGCATCTCGCTCCGCTCGGCGGGCGCGTGTTTGATGACAACTGGAACCCGATCATCAACAACGCCGCCGGGGTCAAGGCTGCTGCAACGCTGAAGAAGATTGTCGATTGCGGGCCGGAAGGTGCCAAGACCTTTGGCTTCGCTGAAGCTGGTGCGGCCTTCCTGCAGGGCAACACCGCCATGTTCCTTGATTCGACCGTGGTGGCGGGCCAGGTCGAGGACCCGACCAGGTCCAAGGTCATGGGCAAGGTCGGCTGGGCCATGCACCCGATGGATGTGACCAGAGGCTCGCAGACCGGTGGTTTCGGCATCGCCATTCCGCGCAATGCCAAGAACAAGGAAGCCGCCTTCCTCCTGATGCAGTGGCTCACCTCCAAGCGCGTCGACAAGCTCATCGCACTGCAGGGCGGCAACCCGATCCGCTTCTCGACCCATGCCGACGCCGAGGTGAACGCCAAGTTCCCCTACATGTCGACCTTCGGCGAAGCCTTGAAATTTGCCGATCCGGACTGGCGCCCGATCATCCCGGTCTGGGGCAAGATCAACGCCGACCTCGGCACGACCATGTCGAAGATCATCACCGAGAACCTCGACATCCAGCAGGCCTTCGATGGTCTTGCGGCCCGCACAAAGGCCGTGATGACCGAAGCTGGCTACGACACGTTCAGGAAGTGACCTTTCCCCTCATCCGGCGCGGGGACGTGTTCCCGCGCCGGATGCCCTTGTCAACCAGCGTTATCCTGCCCCGGAACCGGACATCCAATGCAAGCGGCCAATGCACACCGGCTGACGCCCTACATGTTCCTGGCGCCTGCCGCGGTGATCCTGGCGGTCGCGCTGATGTATCCCATCGGATACATGGTCTATGCGAGCTTTCTGGACTGGAACCCGAGCCAGCGCATCGGCGAGGCCGGCTGGGTCGGCCTGCGCAACTATCTGTTCTTGCTGAACGATCCGAAATTTCACGAATCCTTCCGGGTCACGCTGGTGTTCGCGGCATCTGTCGTCACCATCGAGATGGCGCTGGGCGTCGGTCTTGCCCTGTTGCTGGACCGCAACATCAGGGGCATGTCGCTGCTGCGCACCCTGTTCATCCTGCCGATGATGATTGCGCCCATCGTGGTCGGATTGATGTGGCGCTACATGTATCATCCCACCGTCGGCACCTTCAACCGCACGCTCAAATCGATGGGTCTGGAGCCCGTGCCCTGGCTGTCGGATTCAAGCTGGGCGCTGGTGGCCATCATCATCGCCGACATCTGGCAGTGGACGCCGTTCATCTTCATCCTGGCGCTGGCGGCACTTCAGTCACTGCCGAAGTCGGCCCTTGAAGCCGCAAGGCTTGATGGCGCGAGCGGCTGGCAGCAGGTGCTGCACATCAAGCTCCCGCTGATGCTGCCGGTGCTGATCGTGACATGTCTCCTGCGCCTGATCGACGCCTTCAAGGTGCTGGAAGTGGTGCTGGTTTTGACAAATGGCGGGCCTGGCCTCTCCACCGAGATCCT
>JANMHN010000049.1:0-15046 GCA_031375185.1 Allobosea sp.
CTGCCACGTTTCCCGTGGGCACCACCCGCCCGTCGATGCCATCCCTCACGAACGAGCCACAACCTCCGGCATCGCTGGTGATCGCGGGCCTGGCTGCGGATGCAGCTTGCGCCAGGATGGGCGGCAGGCCGTCTCCCCCGCGCGAAGGCAGGATCAGCACATGATGCTGACGCCAGACCTGCGCGATGTCTGGCGTCGGACCGAACCAGCTCACGCCGGGCAGGCGGCTCCACGCATGGAGGGTTTCGGACGGCACGGCGTGCCTGCCTGCCGCATGGGCGGTGCCGATCAAGGACAGGCTGACATCGATGCCCTCCGCCCGCGCCTTGCCAACGGCTTCAACCGCAAGGTCCGGCCCATTCGCCCAGAGCAGCGGCGAGCCGAACACCAGCTTCAGCGGCGGCGTCCACGGCATCGCTTCGGGCATGTGGACCAGCGGATCCACCCCTTGACCGGGCATGACGTGGACATGGCGGGAGGTAGCGGGATCAAGGCCAAGCAGGCGCGGATCATCCGGATTGTCGAACACGGCGTGGGCCGCGCCACCTTTGAGGACGATGGATGCTGTTGTGCGCAACATGGTGCGCATCATGTCGCCCGCCAGGCCAGGACGAACGGCGGCATGGCCGACACCGCTGAACGCCGCGATTGTCCGCGGGATGCCGGCAAGCCGCGCCGCCGCAAGCCCGGACATGACCGCACGCAGGCCCTGGAACTGGACGATGGGCGGTCGCTGGGACACCATGACCTGCTTGAGAGCCTCGACCTGATGCCATAATGCGGCAGGAGAGCGCCCCTGCCGGGGCCAGTCCAGCGCAATGAAACGGGCACCTGCCCCCTCGATTGCATGGCGCTGGCCCTGATCACGGGCCACGACCAGCGGGTCAAGTCCAAGTTCGCGCGCGGCGCGCACCAGCGACAGGTGCCGCGCGGCAAACAGCCAGTCGTCGGTGGCCACGAACATCATGGGCGCGACGCCGAACCCGAACCCAGGTCAGCGCGCACCGGCAGGCATGTCCACGGCACCGGTGAGCAGCATGATCTTGCCCATATGGGCGCTTGATTCCATCAACGCGTGGGCCGCTTGCGCCTCTTGCAGCGGGAATGTCGCATGGATGACCGGCTTCAGCCTGCCTGCCTCGAGCATGGGCCAGATGACACGCTTGAGGGCGACGGCGATCTCGGCCTTCTGGGCAATCGTGCGCGGGCGCAAGGTGGAACCGCACAGGGTGAGCCGCTTCATCATCATCGGGCGGAAATCGAACTCGACCTTGCCGGACTTGAGGAAAGCGATCTGCACCAGACGACCTTCAAGCGCCAGGCAAGACACATTCTTTTGCAGATAGTCACCACCGACCATGTCAAGGATGACATCGACACCCTTGCCATCTGTCACTCGCCTGACCTCCGCCACGAAATCAGCGTCGCGGTAGTTGATCGCGGCATCGGCCCCAAGCCCCAGGCAGAAGGCGCATTTCGCATCCGAACCCGCCGTCGCGATCACGCGCGCACCCATCTGACGCGCCATCTGGATGGCGGTGGAGCCGATGCCGCTGGAGCCGCCATGCACCAGGAAGGTCTCGCCTGGTTTCAGCCTGCCGCGCGTGAAGACGTTGTCGAACACCGTGAAGAAGGTTTCGGGCAGGCCTGCGGCCTCGATCAGTGTCAATGGCGCGGGAACAGGAAGGCAATGGGCCGCTTCCGCCACGCAGAAGTCGGCATAGCCGCCGCTGATCACCAAGGCGCAGACCTGCTCGCCGACAGCAGGCCAGCCGACATCTTCGCCCACACTGGCGACATGGCCGGACACTTCCAGCCCCGGCACGGGGGTGGCGCCCGGCGGCGGCGGATAGCCGCCGGCACGCTGCAGGCAATCTGGCCGGTTGACGCCTGCCGCGACGACCTTGATCAGCACCTGGCCGGGTCCGGGCACCGGAACCGGTGCATCGACGATGCGGATGACACCAGGCCCGCCCACGCCCTCGAAGACGATCTGGCGCATGGTGGCAGGCTGGATGGTCATGATGAAGCTCCTGAGCGGTCACGGGGTTGTGCCATGCCAGGCGGTGAGGGCCAAGCCCGCAAAGCGGGCAGTGGCATAAAACGCCCGCAGAGCGGGCAGTGGCATAAAACGCCCGCAGAGCGGGCAGCGGCATAAAACGCCCGCAGAGCGGGCAGCGGCATGAAACACCTGCAAGACATGCCGGGACATGATCCAGCCACTTTTTGCATGCGTAAAGAGAATGAACGTTCATTCTCATCAGATTTCGACATTCTTACGATGAACCAGCACGCGCCAGTCCTGCAAGACCATCGGACCCGCATCCTCGATGCGGCGCACCGCTGCTTCGTGCGGTCGGGATTTCACCGCGCCACGATGCAGGATGTGGCGGCGGAAGCGGGCATGAGCGCGGGCAACATCTACCGCTATTTTGCCTCCAAGGACGTGATCGTATCAGGCCTGTGCGAGAGGGACCGCGCCGATCTCGCCCGTTCGTTTTCGGCACTGACGACCTCACCCGATCCGTTCGCCGTGTTTCTGGCCATCGGCCAGCAGCACCTCGTGAACGAGCCGCGCGAAAAAGCGGTCTTCGCTCTCGACCTGTGGGCCGAGGCCGCGCGCAACCCGAAGATCGCGGCCATCAGCCTCGAATTCGAGAACGACATCCGCCGCTGGATCGGCGGGTTCGTCGAGCATCTCAAGGCGCTGGGAACCGCGGATGCACGCCTTGATGTCAGCGGCCTGGTCGAACTGATGCTCTGCATGGCCGACGGGCTCCTTGCCCGCCGCGCCCGTGAGGCTGATTTCAATCCGGCGCCACATGTCGCCTATCTCAATGACGTGTTCCGGCTCGCCTGCGCGGGACAGCTTCCTTCACTCCTGACCCAATTGCCATCGCTTCTGATCCAGATGCCTTCACGCCCCATTGCCGACACCACACCGGAGACCTGACGTGCGTTCCCCTTTTCCACATTCCGGTTCAGTCCTTGCCATCCTGATGGCTGTCGCCACCTTTACGGCATCGGGAGCACATGCCCAGACCGCTCCCCAGGCTACCCCCCAGAATTCCGCACAGCCTCGCCCGCCCAGCATCACGGTCGTGAAGGTCGAGCGTGCGGAAGTGACGGCGGCGATCATGGTGTCGGGCAACATCATCGCACGTGAGGAGGTGCTCGTCGTGCCGGAGGTCGATGGCCTGTCGATCACCGAGATCCTTGCGGAAGAGGGCGACATGGTGCGTGCCGGCCAGGTGCTCGTCAGGCTCAACCGCGCGGCTCTCGACGTGCAGCTTGCCCAGAACACGGCGAGCCTGCAACGCGTGGCCGCCGCGATCGCGCAGTCACGTGCGCAGATCGTCGAAGCCGAAGCCAACAAGGTGCAGGCCAACAATGCCCTGACGCGGGCCCAGGCCCTGCGCAGCGACGGCATCACCAGCGCTGACACCTTCGATCAGCGGCTTGCCGCCTCGCGCGGGGCCGATGCCAGGCTGGTTTCAGCGCGTCAGGCCTTGATCAGTGCCGAAGCCGAGCAGGCGCTGACCAATGCACAGCGCAGCGAGATCGAGCTTCGCATCCAGCGCAGCGAGATCAAGGCCCCGCGCGCCGGCATGATCAGCCGCCGCAATGCCCGCCAGGGTGCCATCGCCAGCATGGCTGCGGCAGAGCCGCTGTTCCGCCTCATTGCCGATGGCGCCATCGAGCTGGAAGCCGAGGTTCCGGAAGCCGACATTCCGCGTCTTGGCATCGGAAAGCCGGTCATGGTCACGCCAGCAGGCATGAACAGCGCGATCAAGGGCGAGGTGCGCCTGATCTCGCCGGAAGTCGACCGCCAGACCCGGCTTGGCAAGGTGCGCATCTCCTTGCCGGCAGCGTCGACCCGCTCCGTCGGTGCCTTCGGGCGCGGCGTGATCGAGATCGACCGGCGGGTCGGCCTCACCGTGCCGGTGTCTGCCATCACCTATCGCCGAGACAATGCCACTGTGCAGGTGGTGGAAAACAGCATCGTGCGCGTCAGGCCGGTCAGGATCGGCCTGGTCGGGCAGGGCCGTGTCGAGCTGGTCGAAGGTGTCAAGGAAGGTGATCTCATCGTGGTGCGGGCCGGCACATTCGTGCGGGACGGTGATGTGATCACGCCTGTCGAGGCTGCGCCCGCACAGGCCGCTGCTGCCGTCGTGAAGTGAGGCCGGAGCCATGAACATCAACTTTTCAGCCTGGTCGATCAGAAAGCCCGTGCCGTCGATCCTGCTGTTCGTCGTGCTGTGCGTTCTGGGCATCATCAGCTTCATGAAGCTGCCGGTGACGCGCTTTCCCAACATCGATGTGCCGCTTGTGGCGGTGACCATCACCCAGTCTGGCGCTGCGCCTGCCGAGCTAGAGACCCAGATCACCAAGCGTGTCGAGGATGCTGTCGCCAACATTGCCGGTGCAAAGCGGGTGATTTCGACACTCACCGACGGCTCATCGCAGACGCTCATCGAGTTTCGCCTCGAGGTGAACACCGACAGGGCGCTGAACGACGTGAAGGATGCCGTCTCTCGCGTGCGTGCCGACCTGCCGCGCACCATCGACGAGCCGATCATCCAGAAGATCGATGTCGAAGGCCAGTCGATCCTGACCTATGCCACCTCGTCGCCCGGCAAGACACTCGAACAGCTCTCCTGGCATGTTGACGACGTGATCGCGCGCGAGTTGCAGGGCCGCAAGGGCGTGGGCCGGGTCGACCGCTTCGGAGGGGTTGACCGCGAGATCCGCATTTCGCTCGATCCCGACAGGCTGTTGGCACTGGGCGTCACGGCGGCGGAGGTCAACCGGCAGGTGCGCGCCACCAATGTCGATTTGGCCGGTGGACGCGGGACGGTCGGCGGACAGGAACAGGCGATCCGGACTTTGTCCAGCGCCCGCAGCGTTGCTGAACTCTCCGAAGCGAAGATCACGCTGCCAGGCGGGCGCGAGGTCCGCCTGCACGAGCTTGGCACGGTCGAGGACAGCAATGCCGAGCCGCGCAGCTTCGGCCGCCTCAATGGCCAACCCGTCGTCGCGTTCACGGTGTTTCGCTCCAAGGGCACCAGCGAGTTGTCCGTCAAGGAGGTCGTCGAGGAAAGCCTGAAGAAGCTGAGGGCGCAGCATCCCGATGTCCAGATCACCTCGATCGATGACGCCGTGGCCTTCACCTATGGCAACTACACGGCGGCGATGGTCACGCTTCTCGAAGGCGCGGGCCTCGCTGTTCTGGTGGTGTTGCTGTTCCTGCGCAACTGGCGCGCCACCTTGATCACGGCCATTGCCCTGCCGTTGTCGGCCATTCCCACCTTCTGGGCCATGGACCTGATGGGCTTTTCGCTCAATCTGGTCAGCCTGCTCGGCATCACGCTGGTCACAGGCATCCTGGTCGATGACGCCATCGTCGAGATCGAGAACATCGTGCGGCACATGCGCATGGGCAAGTCGCCCTATCGCGCCGCCATGGAAGCGGCCGACGAGATCGGCCTTGCCGTGATCGCCATCACCTTGACCATCGTGGCGATCTTCGCGCCGGTGTCCTTCATGGGCGGCGTGGCAGGGCAGTATTTCCGCCAGTTCGGCCTCACGGTGGCGGTCGCGGTCCTGTTCTCGCTGCTCGTGGCACGCCTGATCACGCCGATGATGGCGGCCTACCTGATGCGCCCTGTCAAGCATGAGGAAGCGAAAGACGGCTTCATCATGCGCGGCTATCTGGGTTTTCTGGCGTTCACGCTGAAGAACTGGAGGATCGGCTTCGGCCGCTTCAAGCTGCCGGTGTCGAACGCCTACCTGACGCTGATCGTCGGCGTCGGGCTTTTGGTCGTCTCGATCTGGGCCACATCGCTGTTGCCGACGGCCTTCATCCCCGACGAGGACAACTCCCGCGTGGTCGCCAACATCGAGCTGCCGCCCGGTTCGACACTTGAGGACACACGCCGCACCACGGACGAAATCGTGCGGAAATTGCGCGAGGCCCCTGAAGTCAGGCATGTCTTCGCGCTCGGCGGTTCCTCCGCGACAGGCCAGCGCGAGGTGAGACGCGCCGCGCTCTACATCAGGCTGGTGCCGAAATCCGAACGCAAGATCGCGCAAAAGGATTTCAAGGCCGTCATTGCCGCCAAGCTGGCCGAAGTGCCGGATGTGCGCGCCTGGTATGTCAACGAGCGCGGCGAACGCGAAATGGCGTTTTCGATCCTGTCGCGTGATGGAGACGCGCTGGCAGAAGCGGCGGCCAGGCTTGAAGTCCAGATGCGCAAGGTCGATGGCTTCCTCAATGTCGCCGCATCCGGCGCGCTGACGAGGCCCGAAATCCGCGTCAAGCCGCGCCTTGAGGAAGCGTCCGAACTGGGCGTGACGCCCGAGGCGATCTCCGAGGCCGTGCGCGTGGCCACCATCGGTGATGCAGGGGCCAATCTCGCCAAGTTCAACACGGGAGACCGGCTGATCCCCATCCGCGTGCAACTGGACGAAGACGCCCGCTCGGACATGCTGCGCCTGCAGGCGCTGAGGGTAACAGCCACGTCAGGCCGCTCGATCCCGCTCAGTTCCGTGGCCGATATCACCTTCGGCGAGGGTCCGTCGTCCATCGACCGCTATGACCGCGTGCGCCGCTCCTCGATCGGCGCAGACTTGAAGCGTGGCCTGCCCCTTGGCACGGCGCAGGAGATTTTCCAGCAGATCGTCAAGGATGTAGAACTGCCGCCCGGCGTCTGGGTGCAGGCGTCCGGCGATGCGGAAATCCAGGGCGAGGTGGTTCAGGGCTTCCTGACAGCCATGGGAACCGGCCTGATGATCGTGCTTGCGGTCCTGATCGTGCTGTTCGGCTCGGTGTTCCAGCCGATCACGATCCTTCTGTCGCTGCCGCTGTCCTTCGGCGGCGTGGTGTTGGGGCTTCTGATCACCAACAATGCCGTGTCGATGCCGGTCTATATCGGGCTTCTGATGCTGATGGGCATCGTCACCAAGAACGCGATCATGCTCGTCGACTTTGCCGTCGAGTCCGAAGCCAAGGGATATGGCCGCACCGAAGCGCTGATCGATGCGGGCCACAAGCGCGCCCGCCCGATTGTCATGACCACCATCGCCATGGCGGCTGGCATGCTGCCTTCTGCCTATTCTCTGGGGGACGGCGGCGAATTCCGCGCACCCATGGCGATCGCCGTGATCAGCGGGTTGCTTGTCTCGACGGTGCTCAGCCTAGTGTTCGTGCCGGCCTTCTACACCGTGATGGATGATCTCAGCCGTCTGGTTGCCCGCATGTTCTCGCCCTTCCTCGGCAAGCAGGAGGACGAGAGCGACTGGCACAAGGACGATCATCAGGCCCAGGCGCTGCCTGACAATGTGAAGCAGCTCAGGCCGGCGGCGGAATGACGTATAGCACTGGTCATCGGGTTTGACCGATGACCAGTGGCAAGCGCGACAGCGCGTCCGAGCTTATGCGAGGAACGTCATCACCTGTGATATGTAACAGGTAATGACCACTGGTGTGAGCGTCAGCCCTGCATCGTCAGCAGGTCGAGCGGATGCGCCGGAACACCGCTGTTCATGACAAGGCGGGTCAGGGCCAGGACGGCGGGCGGGATCAGCACATGACCGCTGCGTTCGAACCCATCGAGGCTCCACCAGCGCACGTCCAGCACCTCGTCCTGATCGGTTTCGGCCAGCCGCGCCGTGTTGAAGACAGCCGATGCAGCCCTGACCAGAAAGTAGCGTTCGTGACAGAAGGCCACGCGCTCGAACTGATCGTTGAGAGCGGATCGCCTGGCCACTTCGCCAAGCAGCGGCAGGCCCGTCAGGCCGACCTCCTCGTCCATTTCGCGCAACGCGGCCTCCTCGGCGCTCTCGCCAGGCTCGATGCCGCCGCCAGGTGTGAACCAGAACGAAAGCGGCTGGTCATGAGACGCATCAGGCAGCTTTCGCGCCACATACTTGATCAGAAGGATGCGGTCATCCGGGTCCAGAATGATCAGCCGAGACGTATGCCGTGTCTCGATCATGCTCATGCGGCGATCTCCGCGAGACGGGCCAGGTCGATATTGCCGCCGCACAGGAGGATGCCGACCCGCTCGCCCGCAGCAGGCTCATAGGCACCGCAAAGGATGGCCGCGAAGGCGGCGGCTCCTCCGGCTTCGGACGCGATCCTGAAATCACGCCACAGCGTCTTCTGCGCCAGCGTGATCGCCTCGTCCGGCACCAGCGTCACATGGTCCACATCTTGCCGGCAGACATCATGAACCAGTTGGCCGACATTGCGGGCGCCAAGCGAGTCCGCAGCAACCGACTTGACCGAAACCTCGACCGGACCACCCGCTTCAAGTGCGGCCTGCAACGCGCGCGAACCTTCGGGCTCGACGCCGATCACGCGCGTGGACTGGCCGGCCCACCAGGCCGCGGCACCCGAGATCAGCCCTCCGCCACCGACGGCAATCAGCGCGCAGTCGATCCTGGCCTGCTGCTCCCATTCGCGCGCCAACGTGCCCTGGCCCGCAATGGTCTGGACAGCTGAAAACGGATGGATTTTCAAGGCTCCGCTTTCCGCCACATAGGCGTCACAGGCCCTTTGCGCATCGTCATATTGCGCGCCGCCGATCACGACCTCGGCGCCGAAGCGGCGAATTGCCTCGACCTTTGCGGGCGGCGAAATCTCCGGCACGAAAATCCGCGCCCTGTGACTCAGACGTGCGGCGGCATAAGCCACCGCAGCCCCGTGATTGCCGCCCGAGGCCGCAGACACACCCGCTGGCCCCACCTCGCGCGACAACAGGTTGTTGAAAGCGCCCCGCGACTTGAAGGAGCCTGCATGCTGCATGAATTCGAGCTTCAGGACCGGAACCCAGTCTCCGCCCAGCGCGCCGCGCGGCAGTTCCAGTACGGGTGTGACCCGCACATGACCGGCAATGCGCCCGGACGCGGCTTCGATGTCGGAGCGGGAGACGGGGCGGTCAACAAGGTGAATTGTCATGCGGGTGGTGCCTTCAGATCACTGCTTGAAACTTTGGGTGACAGGAGCCCAGATCGCAATCGGGATGTCGTAGGCATCATGTAAAGGCAGCGCTGGCCAGGATTGCGCCTGTCCTTTCGAGATCTCGCGTGCTGTGGCGAGGCAGACCAGTGCGTCCAGCACATCGTCGATGGCAGCCCCGCGCGGGGCAGGCGTGCCGAGTGCCGCCGCTCCGATCCCGGCACATGCCAGAAGCTGCTTGCGCAGCTCCACGCCCGCAGGCCAGGGTTTGCCCTTCACCTTCTTCGGCTCGGCAAGGGGTTTCCCGCCATTGAGCGTCATGAAAGCCACTTCGGGATGGCTCTCGAACACGACACGCGCCAGGGCCGGGCACCTGCGCAACAGCTCATCGATTTCCCGGATCTTCGGGAAGATCATGAAACCCTGTTTCGATATCTTTCGGGAGGGATCGGAACAGGCCGCCGCCTCAAGGCATGCGGACTGATAATCCGCTGCATACACGGCGGACCGCGCAGGGATCGAGAACACCGAGGACTGGCGCTTGCCCAGAAGCGGGCGCACCAGCCGCTCCGGCGCGCGCCCCGGACCCTCGATACGGTCCGGCAACCCGATCGGCATGTCCACAGCGACGATGGCGGGCGGCTGAGGTCCATCCAGGATATCGTCAAACTTCGGAACGATCCGGATGACCGGCGCGCTGATGTCATCAACCGGCGCAAGCGCCACGACCCAACCCGTCGGGCAGCCATCCACGCCTGCGATCAATGCTCTCACTGCGCCCTCCTGCACACGTCTCTTGCGGCAATCAGAGGGTCAGGTCCAGTGCCATCAGGCAGACGGCGACCTGACTTACCGGCGTATCTTGACCGGCACGGCGAAAGGAAGGGGGCGCAGGGCATTCGGCTCGCTGTGAGATTTCGGCAGTTTTTCGGCAATGCCATAAAGCTGTTCGCGGCGGTCGATCTCGCGCCAGACATCATCGGGCGAAATGCCGGATTCGGCCAGCACCACCACGAGATTGTAGATCAGGTCGGCACTTTCGAGGATCACGGCCTCGCGGTTGCCCTGAACCGCATCAAGCCCGACTTCGACCGCCTCTTCAGCCAGTTTCTTGGCCATTTTCGGCATGCCTTCGCGGATCAGCTTCGCCGTGCGTGAGTAGGACGGATCACGCGTGCGTGCCGCCAGAACAGCTTGATAAAGACGGTTCACCGAATCAGTCATCCAAGTGTTATCTACCCCCATCATTTAAAGAATGTGACACTACGTTGAATTCGAGAAGCCGGCAAATCGTTTTGCCACTTCCTCGTAAACCGCACGTTTGAACGGCACGATCAGTTCGGGGGCACGGTTCAGGCTGTCCCAGCGCCAGTCATCGAATTCAGGCTTGTGGCCGCCAGGTGGCGCAAGGATGTTGATGAGGCTGTCGGGACCATCGAGCCTGAAGGCAAACCAGCGTTGGGCCTGCCCACGCCAGCGGCCTTTCCATGATGCTTTGGAGAGATCTCCGGGCAGGTCGTAAAACAGCCATCCCTCGATCTCATCAAGCAGGACGGACGCCGTGATGCCGGCTTCCTCGGCAAGTTCGCGGCGCGCGGCCTCCAGCGCCGTCTCGCCGTCGTCGATCCCGCCCTGCGGCATCTGCCAGCCCAAAGCAGGATCAAGACCCTTGCGATGCCCGAGAAAGACCTGTCCTGCACCATTGAACAGCGCGATGCCGACACAGGGCCTGTAGCCATCGGGCAACATGGCACGGATCATGGCATGTTCCTGCAGGGCATCAGCGCACAGAGCCCGTGATCTGACCTTTTCCGGCAACCAGATGGCTGACAGGCACCAGCTTGATGCCGCGCTGCTCCAGTGTTCGGGCCCAGCGGTTGATGCGCTCGATGCTGAGCGGCAGGGCAGACGCCGTTGCCACGGCAAAGCCCCTGGCTCTGGCCTGCTGTTCGAGGCGCGCCAGTTCCCGGTCGATCGCATCGATGCGCTGCACCAGATCAAGCACCATGTCCGCACGCAGCGCAGGGGTCCGGTAGCCTGCCGCAACCTGGCTCATCATGCTCCGGCCCGATGAGCCGTCATCAACCACCATGAGCCCGCGCTCCGCAACCTCCCGCAGCAGCGGCGAGAGGGCGGCCTCATCGGCCATCAACCGGCCGCCCATGAAATTGACCACCCCCACATACCCGGCAAAGCGGCTCATGACCCAGCGCAGCCGATCAAGGTTGTCCTCTGCGCCGCGTGTTGTGGTCATGGTGTGCGGGCCGGGATCATTGTCGGGATAGTCGAACGGCTCCATCGGCACCTGGAGAAAGACCTCATGGCCATCGGCGCGCGCGCGTTGCACACCCCGCTCCAGATCACCGCCATAGGGCGCGAAGGCAAGGCTGATCTCCCCGGGCAGTTTTGCGACGGCATCCTGCGTTGCGGAAGCGCTGATGCCCATGCCACCCACCAGGATGGCGATCCGGACCGGCCCCTGCGCGCTCGCGCCTGGTTCGGGCCGGGCGTAAAGCTGATACGCGCGCGTGCCGGCCTCGCCGTCACGAGGCACGCTGCCATGCCGCCCACCAGGATGGCGATCCTGACCGGCGCCTGCGCGCTCGCGGCTGGTACGGGCCGGGCGTAAAGCTGATAAGCGCGCGTGCCGTCCTCGCCGACACGAGGCAAGCTGCCATGCCGCCCGCGCTCGACCAGACGCCTGTCCGGCGCAGCGGCCAGTTTCACGAGGTTGGCATCCGGCACGCGGATGATCACTGAATTGGGCGTGTCTGCGCCGCCGGGCCTCATGACGCGGACGCCCGCATCCTGCTCCATCTGTCCGGCGCTTGTTTCGGCCCGCTCAACCGGAGCGGGCTGAGCGGCTTCCTGCGCCGAAAAATTGAAGGACGGCTGTCCCTGGGCCGAGACAGGCGCGGAAGGCGTGGTGATGAGGGCCACAGCTTTTGGCTTGCCAGCATCAGGATTTCCGAAAAAAACCACATAGACCGTTGATCCCGCCAGCAGCACAGCTGGTATGGCGGCCAGTGCATAGGAAAGCTGCCGTGGCCAGCGGCGCACGGGCTTGTTGGCCCTGGACATGCCGAGCGGCTTTTGCAGATCGGAGGTGGGCAGATCGACCAAGGTGGTGGTCCCGGCTCGAAACACATGAGAAGCCGCGCGAATCAGCTTCACGCAGCCCTGCTCATCATGATGCCTGACGTGATAAACGTCGAGGCCGGCGTTATCCGCCAGCCTCGATCATCATCATGCGGGAGACCGAACCAGCGCAGAGCGTTGCGATCAATTGGGCTTCGTCGCCGGTGTTTCCGAGGGAGTCTGGACGGAGGCGTCGCGCTTGACGCCGCGCAACAGGTCAAGCGCGGCGTTGAGCTGGTTGTCCTTGGTCTTGTCCGTCGGGATATACGACGAAGACCCTGACTTCTCGTCCTCGGGCTTTGCACCGCTGGAGAGATGGCCCTTGAGGCCCGCCTCGCCCTTGGTTTCGTCCTTGCCCTTCAATTCATCCGGAATGTCCTGAAGCACGATCAGGTCAGGGTCGATGCCCTTTGCCTGGATCGACTTGCCGGACGGTGTGTAATAGCGCGCGGTGGTGAGCCGCAAAGCACCGTTCGCACCCATCGGGATAATGGTCTGGACCGAACCCTTGCCGAACGAGCGCGTGCCCATGACCTGACCACGCTTGTGATCCTGAATGGCTCCGGCAACGATTTCGGCAGCCGATGCAGACCCGCCATTGATCAGCACGATCACCGGCTTGCCACGCGTCAGATCACCGGCCTTTGCCGTGAAGCGCTGGGTTTCTTCGGCATTCCGGCCACGGGTCGAGACGATCTCGCCACGTTCAAGGAAAGCATCCGAGACCAGGACGGCCTGGTCGAGACGTCCGCCGCGGTTGTTGCGCAGGTCGATGATATAGCCCTTGAGCTTGTCTCCCGGAGCCGACGCGATGGCTTGCTCGATGCCCTTGCGCAGACCGTCGAAGGTCTGTTCAGAGAAGGTCGAGATGCGGATGTAGCCGACATCGTCGCCTTCCATGCGGGCCCGCACGGCCGGAACAACGATGTCGCGGCGCTTGAGCTTGAACTCGATCAGTTCCTTGTTGCCGCCGCGTTCGATCCTGAGCTTGACCTCGGTGTTGACCGGGCCGCGCATCTTTTCAACCGCCTGCGTCAGGGTCAGGCCCTGCACCTGATCACCATCGATCTCACGGATCAGGTCGTTCGTGCGGATGCCGGCCTCGGCGGCAGGTGTCTCGTCGATCGGTGTCACGACCTTGAGCACACCCTCTTCCATGGTGACCTCGATGCCCAGGCCGCCGAAACGGCCACGCATGTCGATATCCATGTCGCGGAAGCTCTTTGGGTCAAGATAGCCCGAATGCGGATCAAGTGATGTCAGCATGCCATTGATGGCGGCCTCGATCAGCTTCCGCTCGTCAGGCTTCTCGACATAGTCGGCCCTGATCTTCTCGAAGATGTCGCCGAAGAGATTGAGGCTTCTGTAGGTTTCGGCGTTGGCCGCCACGGCGCTCGTCGCGCTCATCAGATCGGTCCGCAGCGTGACAGCCGTCACACCCGCTCCGACCACCGCACCCGCAACCAGCAAAGAAATCTTGCGCATTGTCATCCGCGAACCTTGTTGCCTTGTGAACTCGCCCACCATGGCCCAGGATCGACCGATTGCCCATCCTTGCGAAATTCAACATAAAGAATTGGCTGGCCTTTGCCATCCCCTAAAGCGACAGGGGAGCCTTCCGGCCCGTCGCCCAGAACACCGAGAGGCTCGCCGGCCAGGACGAACTGGCCCCTGGTGACATCGCCCCTGCGCAAGCCGGCCAGCAGAACATGGTAACCACCGCCCGTGTGCAGGATCACCATGTGCCCAAATGTGCGAAAAGGGCCTGAAAACGCCACCCATCCGTCAGCGGGAGCGGCAACGACCGCTCCGGCACGGGTGATATAGGACACCCCGCGCGCCTGTCCGCCAAAGCCGTCCGGCTCCCCGAACCCACGTAATTGTGATCCTGCAACGGGCACGACCAGTTGTCCGCGCAGATCCTGGAACGGGGCCTGCGGCGCAAGGCGGGAGGGATCACGGAAGGCAAGCTGCGCCATCCTGTCACGCGTCTCGCGGGTGCGGGCTTCCGCTGTCCGGCGCACCTCGTCGGCCAGCCTGACCGAGCTTGAAATCTCTGCTTCGAGTTTCTCCACCAGCTCGCGCAGGTTTGCAGCCTCCCGCCCGATCTCGAGGCCCCTGCGCTGGGCAAGTCCGGCCTCGCCTTCGGCAGCCGTCTCGCGCGTGCGGCGGGCCTCGACAAGCCCTGCGATCCGCTGGCGCTCTTCGGCAAGCTGGCCAAACTCCCGCGCCACGCTGGCACGGTCCATGGCGGCCTGGTCACGCAGCCTGACCAGTTCGCCCAGATCGACAGCAAGCGTCTCGACCTCGGCCCGCAACTCCGGGAGGACAGCGCCCATCAGGATCGAAGCCCGCACCGCTTCGAGCACATCCTCGGGGCGCACGAGCACGGCAGGCGGCGGACGGCGGCCCATGCGCTGCAGCGCTGCCAGCAGATCGCCGATCAACCCGCGGCGGCTGTCCAGCGAACGCCGGATGCCCTGTTCGCTCGAGGCCAGGCTGTTCAGCCTGTCTTCCAGTGCCGCAACCCTCGCTTCGGTGGCCTGCGAACGTCTGGTTGCATCGATCAGGGCTGCATTGAGCCTGCCCCTGTCGGCGCGGATGTCGCGGATTTCGGCGTCCAGCCTGGTGCGGATGTCGGCATTGGCTTTCAGCCTTTCTTCGACCGCCCGCAGCTCGGCGTCCCGTTCGGCGCGCTGCGTGCGCTTGATGTCAGCCTCGCGGGCCAGATCGTCCACTGTCGTGGGTGCCTGTGCCATGGCAAGGTAGCCCGGCCAGAAAGCCGCACCTGCCGCAGCGAGGAGCAGCCTCGCAACAAGGGCAGCGGTGCGGAAAAGGAAACGGGGCGGGCAGTGGGGCGAGACGTGTGGCGGCATTGAACCTGCAGCATCGAATCAACATGGTCTGTCAGTTGCGATGATAAGGGTGTCCGCTCAAAATGGTGAG
>JANMHN010000371.1:0-22027 GCA_031375185.1 Allobosea sp.
GTCGGAGGCCGGTGTCAGGAACAGCGATTGCAGCGGAGTGCGTCCGTCATTGACGAAAGAGATGACCTGGCCACTTTCAGGCCCGCCGCCATCAATGCGCGAGACGGTCTGCCCGCCGAACGCGATCTCATCCGGGCGGCAGATGTCGCGGTTCATCTGGCGCTGCTCGCGGCCGCCTTCATAGACAATCCTGATGTCGAACAGGCACTGGTCGCCGCGCTCCACGTCGGCGACGAAGCGCGCTCCCGGTGCCATCGGGCTGTTCAGAAGGTTGTCGCCCCAGTTCAACGTGCGGCTGGAGGACACGAACAGTTCCTTGATCGGGCGCGTGCTCTCGTTGAGAACCGCCAACGGCTTCTTCTCCTTCAGAACATCGGCGACCTTTTCAGCCTTGCCCTGCCCGCGCCCGGTGATGATGTCAGGGCCGAACACATCAATGAGCGTACCGGAACACAGGTTCAGCCCGCTCCTGATCTCGTCATCCGCGCCGCTGATCACGATCTTGAGGTCGAACAGGCACGAGCGTGTCGGGCTGAGTTTCAGCACATGGATGTCACGCGGCGCGACGGTGCTTGCTTCCAGCCTGTCCTCACCCCAGGCAACAATGCCCTTGGGCCGCACGAACAGCGAATTGATCGGATAACCGCCGCGATTGCGAAACTTCACCGAAACAGGCTCTGGTGGCGGGTTCAGGACCACGATGGGGGTCTTGCAGACATCATGGCCTTCCACGATCTGCGCTTCGGCGTCCTTGAACTCGGCACTGAGCTGGATCAGGCAAGCATCGGCACGCCTGAACCGGCCGATGGTCCGGTTTCCTGGCGTGATGGTCGGCCCCTTGAGCAGCACGGCCTCGTTCGGCGCGCCGGGGTTGATGGTCACACCTGTCATGTCCGCCTTGGTCCGGTTGTGGACCACGAACAGGCCGACCGGGCTGCGTTGCGAAGCGCGCACCATGCGAAAAATCGACAGCTCCTTGCTGCCGTCCAGCCTCATGCTGCGGGCAGCACACAGGTTGACGTCCAGATCGACATCCTGTTTGCCATCGGCATAGACCACCAGAATGTCGAAGTTGCATCCGTCCCCGCGCTCCAGTTTCAGCGCAAACCGGCCCTCTTCCTTGATGGTGGCATCACCAAGCCGGTCATCACCCCAGACTGTAGCATCGACCGGCGTGACATAAAGATTGTTGACTGCGGAATCATGGGTGTTGATGACCGTCAACGACATCTGCCGCTGAACCTGCTCCGGACCGCTGCGGCGCTGTGATTGCGCAAGACCGTCCGTGCTCCATGCGGCAGGAAGAAATGAGAGCAAGATACCCAGGCAACACGCTTTGTTGTGGAGCATCGGAAATCCTGTGCGCAATTGCCCGGCCTTCAGCAATATAGAGCATGTCGCTGGCAGGTTGGGCAAATGACAAGGTAGAGGCGGCTTATCGATCATGAAGGGCCACGCAACTCAGTGTCATCACCGGCCTCGTGCCGGTGATCCCGGTTCAATGAACAGATGTGCTTCGATATCGAGATGGCCGCCACAAGGGCGACCATGACAATGGGGGAGAATGCCCCCCACCCATCACCCCTGATTCACACATCCTTGCCTTTCCCTCATCGCCCATGTATCAGCCGCTTACGCATTTCCATTCCTGCTGACACGAGAGGGACGCCGTTCATGGCCCGCGTCACCGTTGAAGACTGCATCGACAAGGTCGAGAACCGCTTCGAGCTGGTTCTCCTCGCCAGTCACCGCGCCCGGATGATCCAGTCCGGATCGACGATCCTGGTCCCGCGCGACAACGACAAGAACCCTGTCGTGGCGCTACGCGAGATCGCAGACGAGAAGATCACCCCCGGCGATCTGAAGGAAGATCTGATCCACTCGCTGCAAAAGCATGTCGAGGTCGACGAGCCAGAGGCCGAGACCGTGCCGATGCTGACATCTTCCGTGTCATCCACGAGCGCCGCCAAGTCGTCCACGGACGATGCCGAGGTCACGTTCGACCGGATGAGCGAAGAAGATCTGCTGCGCGGCCTTGACGGTCTGGTGGCGCCATCCGGCAACAGCCGCGATGACGACGAAGATTGATCTGATCGTTGGCATTCAAGCGACCAAGCAAGCCCGGCCTCGTGCCGGGTTTTTGTTTTTTGGTGCTGGAAACGCGAATTTGCTTGCTGGTTGAGTGATGCCGCCTGAATATCGAACAGGTTCACCAACATGATTGGTCTGACACGTCCAGATGATGCGGCAATACGAACTCGTCGACAGGGTCAAGCGTTACAACCCGAACGCTGACGAGCAGCAGCTTGACCGCGCCTATGTCTATGCCATGCGCGCCCACGGCACGCAAAAGCGCGCTTCGGGTGATCTTTTCTTTGCGCATCCGCTGGAAGTGGCCGCCATCCTGACCGACATGCGGCTTGATGATGCAACCATCATCGCTGCGGTGCTGCACGACACGGTCGAGGACACCACCGCGACCATCGAAGAGATCAACAGCCTGTTCGGCACGGAGATCGGCCAGCTTGTCGACGGATTGACCAAGCTCAAGAAGCTCGATTTCGTCTCCAAGAAGGCCACGCAAGGCGAGAATTTCCGCAAGCTGCTGCTGGCCGTGGCCGCTGACGTGCGGGTGCTGCTGGTCAAGCTGGCCGACCGGCTGCACAACATGCGCACCCTCGACCACATGAGCTCGGACAAGCGCCTGCGCATTGCCGAAGAGACCATCGAAATCTACGCGCCATTGGCAGGGCGGATGGGCATGCAGGAAATCCGCGAGGAGCTTGAGGAGCTTGCTTTCCGCCATATCAAGCCTGATGCACACAAGCTGATCAGCGAAAAACTGGCTGCATTTGTCGAGCGCAGCAACACGCTGATCACCGAAATTGAAAACGAACTTGGCCAGCGCTTTTCCGACAGGGGCATTGCCGCCCAGGTCAAGGGACGCGCCAAGCGGCCCTATTCGGTCTGGCGCAAGATGGAGCGCAAGTCGATTTCGTTCGAACAATTGTCGGACATCTTCGGCTTCCGTGTGATCGTGCCCAGCGTCGAGGATTGCTACCGTGTTCTGGGCGTCATCCACACCAAGTGGGCCATGGTGCCGGGGCGCTACAAGGATTACATCTCGACGCCCAAGCAGAACGACTACCGCTCGCTGCACACCACCGTGGTCGGACCGGGCCACCAGCGGGTCGAATTGCAGATCCGAACTGAAACCATGGACAGGCTGGCCGAGTTCGGCGTCGCAGCGCACGCGGTCTACAAGGACGGACGCACGGTTGCGGCCAAGGATATGGCTGATTCCAGCGCTTACCAGTGGCTCAGGCGCACGGTGGACAATCTGGCGGAGGCCGCAAGCCCGGAGGAGTTCCTGGAGCATACAAAGCTGGAGCTGTTCCATGACCAGGTGTTCTGTTTCTCTCCGAAAGGCCTGCTGATCGCCTTGCCGCGCGGCGCGACACCGATCGATTTCGCCTATGCCGTGCATACTGACGTGGGAAATTCCGCCGTCGGCAGCAAGATCAATGGCCGCAACGCACCTCTGCTCACAGAATTGCAAAACGGTGACGAGGTGGAGATCACACGCTCAAGCGGACAGGTGCCGCCTGCCGCGTGGGAATCACTCGTCGTCACGGGCAAGGCCCGCGCCGCCATCCGCCGGGCCACGCGGGCCGCCGTGCGTCGGCAATATGCCGGGCTGGGCCGCCAGATCCTTGAGCGCGCCTTCGAGCGCGTCGGGCGCCCTTTCAACGACGAGAAGGTGAAAGCAGCATTGAGAAGGCTGGCGCGTGCCAGTGTCGAGGATGTGCTGGCCTCGGTCGGACGCGGCGAGATGTTCTCGGGCGATGTGGTGCGCGCGGTCTATCCCGACCTTGAAACAGACAAGCGCCCGGCAACGGAAGGGGCCAAGGGGCCGGGCTGGTTCGATCTCAAGCAGGGCGAGAACCTCAAGTTCAAGCTGCCCAATGCGGAGGACAGCACGGCCATTCCCATCACCGGGCTGGGCAGCGACCTGGTGGTGCGTTTTGCGCCCGCAGGCGGCGCGGTGCCGGGTGACAGGATCGTCGGCATCATGAGCGCGGGGGAAGGCGTCACCATCTATCCCATCCAGTCACCCGCGTTGGCCGCCTTCGACAATGAGCCCGAACGATGGCTTGATGTGCGCTGGGATTTCGAAGAGAAGCGCAAGAGGCGCTTTCCGGCCCGCATCATGCTGAAATCCATCAACGAACCTGGCTCGCTGGCGCAGATCACCACCGTCATCGCCGAACATGACGGCAACATCGATGCCGTGAAGATGGACCGGCCCAACCAGGACTTCACCGACATGATCGTCGATCTCACCGTATGGGATCTGAAACATCTCAACGCCATCATCAGCGAACTCAGGCAGAAGCCGGTTGTCAGCATGGTCGAGCGCATTGTGGCGTGAGAGGCTGGACGCCTTGAGCTGAATGCGGCTATCCAGCAGGCGCATGCAAGGACATACGCAATGACACCCGATGACGTCTTGACCGAATTCCGTGAGGCCGGCGCTCTGCTGGAGGGCCACTTCATCCTGTCTTCAGGGCTGCGCAGCCCCGTATTCCTGCAAAAGATGTTCGTGTTCATGGACCCTGCCCGCACCGAAAGGCTTTGCAGGGCCCTGGCACAGAAGATCGAGGCGCGCTTCGGCAAGATCGACATGGTGGTGTCGCCTGCCGTCGGCGGGATCGTGCCGGGATACGAGACAGCGCGGCATCTGGGCGCCAAAGCCGTGTTTGTTGAGCGCGAAAACGGCACATTCCAGCTCAGGCGCGGATTTGCCATTCCGGACGGGGCCCGCGTGTTGCTGGTCGAGGATATCGTCACCACGGGCCTGTCCCTGAGGGAATGTCTGGCCGCGATTGCCTGTCAGCCCGGCGAGATTGTCGGCGCCGCCTGCCTGGTTGATCGTTCGGCCGGGCAAGCCTCGCTGGACGTGCCGCTCCTGTCGCTGGTTGAATTGAACATTCCTGCCTACAGACTTGAGGACTTGCCGGCTGAACTGGCGGCAATGCCAGCGGTCAAGCCGGGAAGCCGTCATCTCCTGAAATGAACCTCAACATTGTGCTTGAGCTTCGGACATCTATTGCACTGCACAAGTCATCCATCATTCTTGCCAATGATGACGGCCTTATTGACAACAAAGAAATGAGACTTGTTTAAGGTGTTGGAGCGTTGTATCCGATCCACAATTAATTGCTGTTGATGTTCTTTTTGAGCATACGGATTGACTTGAAGGAAAAGTGATGGAAAACGGCAACATGCAACCCAAGATTGCACTTTTTATCGATGGCGCAAATCTTTATGCAACAGCCAAGGCGCTTGGCTTTGACATTGACTACCGCCGCCTGCTGAAAGAATTTCAAACCCGCGGTTATCTGATCCGTGCGTTCTATTACACGACACTTGTCGAGAACGACGAATACTCATCGATCAGGCCTCTTGTCGACTGGCTTGACTACAACGGCTACACCGTTGTGACGAAGGCGGCGCGCGAGTTCACGGACGCGATGGGCCGCCGCAGGATCAAAGGCAACATGGACATCGAACTGACAATCGATGCGCTTGATCTCGCTGACAAGGTCGATCAGGTCTTCATCATGTCAGGTGATGGCGATTTCCGGCCTCTGGTGGAGGCTTTGCAGCGCCGTGGTGTCAGGGTTACCGTGGTTTCGACCGTGGCGTCGCAGCCGCCGATGGTTTCAGACGACCTGCGCCGTCAATGCGACGAATTCATCGATATTGCCTCCCTCAAGGTCCGCAGGGACCAGAGCGAGCGACCCGTGCGCGACAACGGACTTGAACGCACGCTGCGGGCTCCGGTTCCGGCACCCGGACTTGAGCGCCGCTATGGCATCAAGAACGATGCCAATGAGGACAATGCCGAGGCGTGACAGTCACAGCAAGATGTGATGCTGCTCGGAACACGCTCAGGCTGATTGTGTGCGCGCAGGCTGTTTTGTGCGTATGCCGCTTGCCCCGTGCGCATTTTATGCCCCATGTTGCACGACACATCGTGCAACCGAACTGTATCAATGGAGAAATGCCATGTTCCGTCGTCACTTTCTGATGGGTGCCAGTGCCGCAGTCGGCACAGCGCTGATCACACGCCCTGCCCTGGCCCAAGCGCCCGCAGCAGCGCCGGCTGCAGCGCCGCCTCCACCGCCAGCCTTCACCTTGCCCCAGATGGGCTATGCCTACGAGGCGCTTGAGCCTTTCATCGACACGGCCACGATGCGCGTGCATCATTCGGCACATCATCAGGCCTTCATCACGAACCTGAACACGATTGCCGGACAGTGGGAGGGGTTGCGCTCGACCCCCGTCGAGCAGATCCTGGGCAATCTCACGGAGGTTCCCGATGCTGTGCGTACCGGCATCCGCAACAATCTCGGCGGGCACTGGAACCATGATTTCTTCTGGAAGATGATGAAACCCGGCGGCGCCAACGCACCATCGGGTGATCTTGCAGCGGCCATCAACGGGGCGTTCGGTTCGTCTGCGAACATGGTCACCGCCTTCAATGCACAGGGCATGGGCCGGTTCGGCTCGGGCTGGGCCTGGCTTGTCGTGGACAAGGACAAGAAGGTCACGGTGATGAACACACCCTACCAGGACACACCACTCGAAGTCGGCGCACGCGCCATCATCGGCTGCGATGTCTGGGAGCACGCCTATTACCTCAAGCACCAGAACCGCCGCGCCAACTACATGCGCGACTGGTGGAGCACGGTGAACTGGGACGTCGCGATGGAGAACTTCAAGAAGGCGGCGGGGTGAGGGCTCTGCTCCTTCTCCCGCTCAGGGAGAAGGTGGCTGCCAATCGGCAGCCGGATGAGGGCTCTTGTGTCAATGCCCTCTCCCGTCACGGCTAAGCCGCGCCACCCTCTCCCTGAACGGGAGAGGGAAAAGGTACTGGTCGCCCGACGGCGGCCCCGGCCCTTCGCTCGGCTTAGGGCGTTCGGCCCCTTTGAAAGGTCCACTGGACCTTTCAACTCACTGCGTGAACCGGGGCCTCACCCCTTATCCCTCAGGATCCGGCCCTTCTCGCGGTCCCAATCTCGTTTCTTGTCGGCTTCCCGCTTGTCATGCAGCTTCTTGCCTTTGCCGAGGCCAAGTTCGACCTTGGCGCGGCCCTTGTCGTTGAAATAGACCTTGAGCGGGATCAGCGTCATGCCATCGCGCTGGATCGCGCCCATCAGCTTGTTGACCTGCTTCTTGTGGAGCAGGAGTTTGCGGTCGCGCTTTGGCAGATGGTTGAAGCGGTTGGCCTCGAGATATTCAGGGATATAGGCGTTGAACAGGAACAGTTCCTCGCCCTTCGGACCGGCAAAGCTCTCGCCGATGGTGGCCTTGCCGCCGCGCAGCGACTTGATCTCGGTGCCCGACAGCACAAGGCCCGCCTCGACCGTGTCGATGATCTCGTAATTGTAACGCGCCTTGCGGTTGTCCGCCGCGATCCTGTAGCGCTCAGTCGGTGCGTTCACTTGGAACCCTCTCCAAGGCGGCGCACGAGTGCGGAGACATCATCTGCACCCCGTGCGGCCAGACCCTCGACCACACCATGGCGATCGGCCTCGGGCCGGTTCTGCGACATCTTGAACTTGCCGGTGATGGTGGTGATGGCGATCTCGACACCGACAATTCCACGTGTCAGCGCGGTGATGAACGGCTCCGGCGCGTCGCTGACAGCCCATGGATGTTCGAGTGGCTGTTCGTTCTGGTCGCTCATCGAACTGACGTGATTAACCAGCCACTGGCCATCCTGAACCGCGACGGCACGTCCGCGCACCTGCACGGTGACATAGTTCCACGTCGGCACGACCTTGCCATGCTCCTTCTTGGAGACATACCAGCTTGGCGTGACATAGCCCTGCGGTCCCTGAAAGACGACCAGCACGTCACAGCCACCAACAAAGTCGCGCCATTGACCATTGGGACGGGCGAGATGCGTGCGAAGGACACCGTGCTCACCCTCATCGTCATGCAGGATGAACGGCACAGGGTTGGCCTGAAGACCAGATGCACCCGCACTGATCAACTGACCAAGCGGATGAGAGCGCATCACCTCGTGAAGCGAGGCGCGTTCTTCCAGCTTGAAGTGTTCTGGCTGGTACATGATCACGAAACTCCTCGATGTCATTCCCGGCCGGAGCGGAGGGGAAGGCAAACCATTGCTTTGCATCTGGTGGAACCCCTTCCCGGCCTTTCGGTCCGGCGGGGATGACACCAGAACTCAGCCGTTGATCAGGCCGGCGTGAACCATCGCTGCCTTGAGCGCCGCACGGTTTGCGGCATTCTGGAACGGCAGCAGAGGCAACCTGACCTCCTCACTGCCGCGCCCGAGCAGGGAGACGCCGAGCTTTGCGCCTGCGAGGCCGGGCTCCTTGAACACGGCATCATGGAGCGGGATCAGGCGATCCTGAATCTTCAGCGCGGTCGCATAATCACCCTTCAGCGTGGCATCCTGCATGTCGGCACACAGGCGCGGAGCCACATTCGACACAACCGAAATGCAACCCACACCGCCTGCAGCATTGAAGGCCACGGCCGTCATGTCCTCGCCGGAGAGCTGAATGAAATCCGGCCCCATGGCATGGCGCTGCTGGGAGACGCGGGCGATGTTGCCGGTGGCGTCCTTGACGCCAGCGATGTTCTTCAGCTCGAACAGCCGCGCCATGGTCTCGACCGACATGTCGACCACCGAACGCGGCGGAATGTTGTAGATAATGATCGGGATGCCGATGGCATCATTGACGGCCTTGAAATGCTGATAAAGGCCCTCTTGTGTCGGCCTGTTGTAATAGGGCGTGACCACCAGAACGGCATCCGCTCCGGCCTTCTCCGCGTGGACAGCCAGTTCGATGGCTTCCAGCGTGTTGTTGGATCCCGCCCCCGCGATCACCGGCACGCGGCCCCCGGCTTCGGCGATGCAGGCCTCGACCACCGCCTTGTGTTCGCTGTGGCTCAAGGTCGGGCTCTCGCCGGTTGTCCCGACCGGCACCAACGCCGCCGTGCCATTGCCGATCTGCCAGGCGACATGCGCGCGAAACGCAGCCTCATCGACCTTGCCATTGTCAAACGGCGTGATCAGCGCGGTCATGGAGCCGCGAAGCGGGCGATGCTGGACCATTGGGCAGTTCCTTCAAGAACATTCTCATGCAAGCGGCCGATGGGGATGCCGGGCCGCGATGCAAGGCGTTGTCATAGACGGTATTCGGTGAAGCGAAAAGCCGCCTCTCCAACATGGATTAGGAGTTCGTCAACCTGAATGAATCACAAATGGGGAATGCGTAACAGTGTCCCGATTGAAGATCGCCAGGCCGCTTCACCTGTTTGCCGTCAAAAACGGCCTCTGATGGCCATGTTCGCGGCTTGCTGCCTTGGCATTATACCTGCCGGTGCCACTGATGATCTGACGTGGTTTGCATCATCAACCGGTCAGGTCCATGTCGCGGATGTGCCTGTTTCATATCCGCCCCCTGCCTATCCTGCCGATATCGATGTCGGTTTGCCGGACCTGCGCTCGACCGGCACGATTGCAGCGACCCGTCTGAGCAGCTTCACGGCCCGCACGATCACGGCTGAGGATATGGAGCGGCTGAAAACAGCATCTGAGCACTACCAGCGCGGCAGGATCGCCGATGGCGATGCGGTGCTGGCAAGCATCAACCATCCGGTTGCGCGCCTCAGTGCCGAGTGGGCAGCGGTGCGCAGCGGGCATGCGGGCATCAGCTTTGGCCGAATCGCACGCTTTCTTGACGAGAACGCGGACTGGGAAGGGTTTTCCACCCTCCCAAAGCGCGCCGAGGAGGCCATGCTGTCCCAGCGCGTGAGCGCGACTCGCGTGCTGGCATTCTTTGACAAACGCGTTCCGGCGAGTCCCGCAGGGCGGGCCGCCCGGATTCTGGCAATGCAGCAGGCGGGGCAAAATGACGGCGCGGTGCCCTTGCTGCGCAGCCTATGGCGCGACGATCCCCTGGGACGCGAACTGGAAAGCCTGATTTTCGCAGCCTTTCCGGGCATGCTGACGGTCCGCGATCACCGCAACCGCATGGAAATGTACCTTTTCAAGGACAATGCAGAGGCCGCGCTTCGCAGCGCGGCAAGAGCCGGGCCGGATCATGTCAAACTGGCGCAGGCACGCATCGCCGTTTCGCGCAAATCAAGCGCTGCCACTGCTGCGCTTGATGCCGTGCCGCCAACCGTGCGCGGGGACACATCATTCCTGTTTGCGCAGGCCCAGCACCATCGCCGCAGACAGGATGCCGAAACCGCAGCAAAGCTGATCGCGCCCGTGACGCGCGACAGGGATGTGCTGGTCGATGGCGATGAATGGTGGGTGGAGCGCCGCCTGATCGCACGGCAATTGCTCGACAAGGACAAGGCGGCGGATGCTTACATTGTCGCGGCCAACCATGGCGCGGCAAAACCGCAGTCCATCATCGAAGCCGAATGGCATGCGGGCTGGATCGCCCTGCGCTTCCTGAACCAGCCAGACAACGCAGCCCGGCATTTCGAGGTTGCGGCCCGGCATGCGGAAACGCCGATCTCGCTGGCGCGCACGGCCTACTGGCGCGGGCGGGCGGCCGAGGCCATGGCTGACAGCGACGCGGCGCACATGCACTATCAGGCCGCAGCCAGGCAGCCTGTGGCCTATTATGGCCAGATGGCCCGCGCGCGGCTGGGGTATCCGGACACGCCGCTTCGTCTCGAGCAGGCTGTGGCAACCAAGGCCTCACGGCAGGATTTTCATCCCGCGATCAGCGTGCTGGAGGCGCTGGAAGCGGCCAGCCTTGCGGAACTGGCGCGCCCGCTGATCCTTGAAGTGGGCCGCACATTGACCGACCCGGATGCGCTTCGGCACGTGGCCGGCATCGCGCACCGCGTTGCTGATCCGCGCCTGCTTATCAGCTTCGGCAAGTCCGCCATCCAGCGCGGCATGCCGCTGGACGAGGCCGCCTTTCCGCTGCATGGCATGCCCAGCTTCGAGGCCATCGGCTTACCTGCCGAGCAGGCCATGGTTTTTGCCATCGCGCGGCAGGAAAGCGCGTTCGATCCCAAAGCCATCTCGCATGCCGGCGCGCGCGGACTGATGCAGATGATGCTGCCGACCGCGCGAGAGACGGCACGGCGCGTCGGCCTCGGTTTCGAGGCGCACCGTCTCACCTCTGATCCGGCCTACAACGCACGGCTCGGCGCTGCCCATCTGGGTGATCTGCTCAGGGACTGGCGAGGTTCCTATGTGCTGACGTTCGCAGCCTACAATGCCGGTTCAGGCAATGTGCGTGACTGGATCGAGGCTTACGGCGATCCACGCCAGCCCGGTATCGACCCGGTTGACTGGGTGGAGCGCATCCCCTTCACAGAAACACGCAACTATGTGCAGCGCGTCATGGAGAACCTGCAGGTCTACCGCACGCGGCTTGGGCACAGCCCCACCCTGATGATCGCGCAGGACATGCGGCGCGGAGTCCGGACCGTGCGGTTTGCAGGCGAGGCCGATCAATCGGCGGTATCCGGAACAGCACAGGCGCGTGATGTGGCACAATGATGGCTTGAAAGATGATATCCGGCACAGCCAGAGACTGAGCTGCCTTGTGACGCAGGACAACACGACATGACCGAAACACCCGCTTTCAACAGCCTGTTCATCAGCGCGCGCGACGGACTCAAGCTGCATGTGCGGGACTATGGCAAGACGAAAGGCGACGCCTTGCCTGCCGTGTGCCTGCCCGGCCTTGCGCGGACATCGGCTGATTTTCACGAACTGGCCCTGTCGCTCTGCACCGATGCCAGACGCCCGCGCCGGGTCATAGCGCTGGACTATCGCGGTCGCGGGCAATCAGGCTACGACAGCACATGGACCAACTACGACATCAAGGTCGAGCTTGACGATGTGCTTCAGGTTCTCGCCGCGACCGGCATCCACGAAGCCGTGTTCATCGGCACGTCGCGCGGCGGCCTGATCACAATGGCGATGGCCCCCGTGAGGCCGGCAGCGATCAAGGGAGTGGTCCTCAATGACATTGGCCCTGTGCTGGACGCGCAGGGCCTGATCCGGATCAGGGGCTATGTCGGCAAGCTGCCTTCGCCGCGTGACTGGACAGAAGCCGCCGATATCCTGAAACAGAGTTTCGGCCCGCATTTCCCGATCCTCAACATGGGCGAATGGGACGGCTATGCCCGCCGCACCTGGAAGGAGGCTGACGGGCGGCTGGTGCCTGACTATGATCCTGCGCTGATGAAGACCCTTGAAATGCTCGATCTCGAAGCACCCCTGCCCGTGCTGTGGCCGCTGTTCGACGGGCTGAAGCACGCGCCGATGCTGGTGCTGCGCGGCGCAAACTCGGACCTGCTCTCCGACACCACATTGCGGGCCATGGCCACGCGCCATCCGGCTTGCGAAACCTTCACCGTGGCCGGACAGGGGCATGCCCCGCTTCTCATCGGCAAGGATGTGATCGCGCGGATTGCACGGCTGTGCGCGAGGGCGGACGATCACAAGGGGTGATGATTCCAATCCACATGAAAACGCCCAGGCCGTTCAGCCTGGGCGGATGGTCTTTTCATGCAGTTGCCGTCAAGCCTTCGGCTTGGACGTGTCGATCTTTTCCATGTTGCCCTGCCCGAGAGAACCATCATCTTTCGAGGTGGCGACCTCGCCGCGTTTCACGCGTGCGGCGAACTCGGTTTCCTTGCCGGCGGCTAACTGTGTGGCCTGGGCGACCCAGCCTTCGCGCTCGATCCGGCCCGGAAACGCCAGATAGGAGCCGACCCAGAGCGCGTTGTCCTTTGTCCATGCGGCGACCTGGTCGAAATGCCAGATGCCAAGGCCATGCAGGCGGCCTTCGTTCTGCTTGCCAATGCCGCGGATGAGCTTGAGATCATCTGCCTTGCCACCGCGCGGAGCCGCAAGACCGACTGGCCGCGCGCCCGCGATCTGATCTTCACCTTCGACCTTCGGCATCACGGCGACAGGCTTTGCCACGACAGGGGACACAACCGGCGCAGAGACGACCGGCGGAGACACAACTTGCGGAGAGACGACCGGCGGAGCCGCCACAGCAACAGGAGCAGCACCGCTCATGTCCCTGTGCCAGTCCTGCACACCGCCGCCGACAAGCTCGGCCTTGCCGATGGGAGCGCCGGGTTCACCCAGATTTCCATGCCAGTTGCGCACGCCCATGGCTGGCTCAGGCACGGTGAAGGTTTGCTTGATGAGGCAGCCCAGACAGCAGCCCGCCAGATAAAATGTGAAGAACAGCAGTGCCGTCTCCAGCCAGAGCGCCGGAACGCCGTTGATGAAGCGAAACAGCGTCAGCACAAGTGCCGCCAATGCCACAATCAGGCCCAGAGGCAGCCAGCCCCAGCTACGCGGCTCGGTGCGGCTGCAGGTGATATGGCCCACGATCAGGCCCAGGATCAGGGCGAGGATCAGCCACCAGGCATATTGAGAGATCAGATAATACATGGTCAGCTCTCCGGGATCATCTTTCCGCTTTCAAATGACGTTCATGTCAAAACGGAAGGTTGATCGATCAAGATATTTCAAACATTGCTCCGCGCAAAGCCGGTGTCCACTTTGTGCGCAATGCTCGAGCTTACTGGTTCACGATGGTGAACTTCACACGGCGGTTCTTTTCGCGTGCTTCGTCCGAACCATGAGGAATCAGCGGTCTGTCGGGACCGTATCCGACAGCGTTGAAATTGGCGGCTGGCAGACCGCGTGACACAAGATCCTGGATCACGGACCTTGCGCGCGCTTCCGAGAGGCGCTTGTTGCGCTCCGGATCGCCGTCGCTGTTGGTGTGACCTTCCACGGTCACGCGCTCGTTCGGGCACGTCAGAAGTGCTTTCGCCACATCGTCAAGCACGGCTTTCGAACCAGGATCGTCGGCCAGGCTGGAACTGGCCTGCTCGAACAGGATCGCACGGTCGCCGATGGCGTTGTCCACGGCAAGCTGGCAGCTTGAACAGCCTGTCTGGCGCAGGCTGACCTGCCCTGACCCGGCATAGCCACTGGGCAGCCCGGAGCGGGAGCCGGTCTCGACCTCCTGCCGGAGGCTGTCCTGGCAGGTCATGCCCTGCAATGTGACGGCAAGATCGTCGATGCGCACGATGCCGAGATCAAGACGCAGAAGATTGGCCAGCGCTGCGCGGGCAGCAGCGGCAAAGTTGGCCGGAGAACCACCCGACACGATCAGGTCATCCGTGATCTTGCCGCGGAACCCCCCAGCCTCCGCCGCGGCCAGCAGATCGGAGCGGCTGGCCTGATCGGGCACAAGGCCGCTGAGGACAAGGCCGGAGCGATCAGACTGCATTTCCAGACTATAGGGACGGACCACGATTCCGACCTGGGCAAGGCGGACCTCCCCCGGCAGCGTGCCGTTCATGGCGCTGTCGACGGCCTGCTTGGCCTGCGGCAGTGCCGCTATTCCCGTCAGACTGAGTGAGGGGCCTGCAAATGAGGCCTGCCCGATGCTGAGACGGGCCAGTTGCGCAAGGACAAATTCGGTCGCGGCACCGTAATCAGACGACGCTGCGATGTTGGGCTGCACCACAAGATTATCGATCACAGCACCCGTCGTGGCCGCGCGGGCTGCAGTGACGACGGCCATGCGGGCCTCGGCCGACGGCGCAAGGCCCGTGAGCGTGATGCCGTTGTTGTCCTTTGTCGCAGACCAGACCAGCCCAACCGCAGCAGGTGGAGGGGGTGCAAGCACAACCGGCGGCGGAGCCGGGATCACGGGCGCAGAAACGACCGAAGCAGGCGGCGGGGGTGGTGGTGGTGGCGGCGGTGCGGCAACCACCGGAGGCGGTGGCGGTGGCGGTGGCGGTGGCGGCGGTGCGGCAACCACCGGGGCCGCAGGCGGCGGCGGGCATGTGATCTGGGCGCTGCCGAGGGCAAAGCCCTGTGCAAGCTGGCCAGGCACGGATCTGCGCAAGGCTTCGCAAGCCTCGAAACTCGCCGGACCGCGACCGATGACCGAATACGCATTGCTGGCAACCGACACCGTGCCCTCGACCATGCGGGACAACTGGCCCATTCCGGCTGTGACCATGCCGATCAGCGAAGCCGGTGCGCCAAGCGCGGGCTTCATGTTGTCGGTGACGGCAGCGCTTGGCGCAGAGGCGCGCGCGATGGTGTTGATTTCCGCGCGCACGGCATCAGAGGGATAAAAGCCCGACAGCGTGATCGCGCCTGTCGCAGCCTTGACGGCAGACCAGACATAGGACGTGACCGTGGGCGGCGAGATCGCGCATGGCAGGCGGGCAAAGCCTTGCGGAGCAGACGCGACACGCTGGACCACATCCAGGTAGCTGTCAGGGGTGGATGCCACACCCTCGACGCAGAAACCCGTATCTGTGAACGAGATCTTGCCGGTGTCGAGCTTGCCAAGTTCAGGCAGGGTGGCGGTGGCGGCGGTCGCCAGACCCTGAGGCGCGCCAAACGCGATACGCTGCTGGTCATCGACCTGCGCGCCTGCAAAGGCCGCGGCTGCAGCCGCAGCGATGGTAGTCTTGGCCTGATTGTCCGGCACGAAGCCTGTCAATGTGAGCTTGCTGCCATCACGCTGTGCAGCCCAGGTGTAAGGCCGCTGCGCCACCGCGACTTTCAGCCCGCCGGCCACGCGGCGCACCCCGAACTCGGCATCGACAGCCCTGACGGTGCCGGGCTGCAGGTCGGCGCTGCGCAGATCACCCGAGATGGACACATCGCGGCCGGCGACCGCAGCGGAAATGGGCGCAAGACCGGATGTTGCACCGGCAACGGCACTGCCCGCCATTTCCGAGCGTGCCTTGAGATCAGCCGCTATCGGCTCCGCATTCTGCCAGTTTGCGACGATCCAGATCAGCATGAGGGGCACAAGCCCCCACCACCACTTGCTTGGCTGATACATCGTCCGCACCCTCATGTTTCAGTTCCAAGTCCAGAAGGAACCGTCATTCACTTTTGGCCATTCAGCCCGAAAACCACCACTGGTGACCTTCATGACCTGATCCCCAATGGGGCAATGAAACAAATCTAGAGTCAAGTGTAGGTCAGTAGAAATCAATCCAAGCACGATGGTTGGCTTCATCATGACTGTGAATTGCAGTTTGCAGTGAGGAAATCGCTTTAAAGTCCCAAGCACGAAACCAGTGTCATTCCCAGCAGCCGCGCGTTTCCGGAGCCATGCAGCGCAAGCGGAATGGAATCCGGAATCCAGACATTGTGTTGCGCGAAGCGCGCATCATGCGTTCGCTGCGCTCACGGCAAAATGTCTGGATTCCGGGTTCCGATCCGCTGTCGCTTCTCGGCCCCGGAAACGCGCGAATAGTTTTTTGAGTAAACTGCCAGAGATGCCAAGCATGCTTCCCGGTGTCATGCCCAATGCACCGAATGGACAGAACTCCTCCTCGAGCGGCCTTAGGATGAGGATTTCTAGGACACACGACAGAAATGATTGATTGCTTCTGGCTGCCCCAAACGAAAGAAGGCTCCGGGTTTCCCCGGAGCCTTCCTGTCACGATCCCCGAGGGGAAAGTTATCAGAAGTCGCGCTGGACGCGGAAGCGACCTTCGAAACCGCTGTCCTTGCCCTTTGAATTCAGGCCGGCTGGCAGGTTCGAGAAGGTCGACACTGGCGTGTAACGGCCACGTGGGTCAACCGACTTGTAGAGAACTTCCACACCGATATCGAGGCCTGCAACTGGCGACCAGATCACGTTGGTGCCGATTTCAAACTTCGTGAAGGAGCGGAGCTGACCACCGGCGAGGGTCGGCAGGACGCCGCCAAAACCAGAGTGGCTGCCATAGGACACGTTGGTGTAGCCGGCGAAGATCGCCTGCTTGACCGTCGGGGTCCAGAAGTGACGCAGAGCCGTCATCAGCGAGTAACCTTCAGCAAGGCGAGCATTCACGCCGTTGAAGGAGTAGTCAGCCACTGCGACGTTTGCGGTGCCGATACGGACAGCCGAGCCGAGGCCGAGCTGGTTGACGGCACCCTTGGTGTAGACACCTTCGAAGTAGAGCTGCGAGCCAGCTGCCAGCATTGGCAGGTTGAACATCACGCCTGCGCCGATGGCATAACCGGTCTTGGAACCAGCAAGCGTTGGTGCGCCTGCGCCAACAGCGACAGTGTTCGCGATGTTCACGTCACGAACCAAGCCCATCAGCTGTGCGGTGCCCCAACCCTGCTGCACGCGGAGAGCGGCAACAATGTCAGGCCAACGTGCGCCGGCATAACCCGGGACGCCTGCAGAGGCGACCAAGCCGCGTTCGCGGTCTGGACGGGATTCAGCTGCGAGGGTTGCCGAGAAGCCGCCACCGAAGGTTGCGGTGTAGGCAAGACCGTTGACGCTGTCACCCTGGGTGCCGGCGATGCCGCCGAAGTTCCAGAAGGCGTCGTTGCCGTAGTAGTCGAAGAACGACGTGAAGCGACCAGCCGTAATGCCGGCGAACTGAACGAAGGCGAGCGTGCCCTGTGCCAGCGTGCCGTTGTTGCCGCCGCCGTTGCGCGAGGTTGCGCCGGCGAAGGACGAGCCCTGGCCTGGAATGGCGTAAGTGCCCTGCTGGTTGTTCAGCTCGATGCGGATGAAGGTACGGAGCGTACCGTAACCGGTCTGGGTGCGGACGTCTGCGTTCAGACGGGCGCGGGCACGGAAGCCGTGCGTGTCATCGTAGCGGCTGTAGCGCTGACCGATGTAGGTTTCGCCACGGACCTGGCCGCTGATGCGGAGGCAGGTGTCGGACGAACCTGGCAGGAAAAAGTAGCCTGCGCCGTAAGCGGAGCAGATACGAACGTAGTCAGCAGGTGCTGCCTTCCGGGACGGAAGATCGGCTGCCTGGGCACCAACGACGGCCATCAGGCCGGCGGCGGAACCGAGAAGAAGGCTCTTAACGAGCTTCATGGTGGAACCTCCAATAGGTTTTTCGAGACCCAAACGGGAGCTGGATTTTCTTTCCGGTGACCTCATCCTGATGGACGCTGGCACCGAAGCCCTTTTCCCGATCCTCAGGTGAAACCAGCTTCGCAACTGGTGTCACCAAAGAAGCGCGGAGGAGTAAACCTCCTTCGCATGGTTGCAACATACGCGCGGCACCGTGGCGATCAACCGGAATGAACACCCCGGAGCCGCCATGAGGCTGCTTTGGAAACAGGTGTTGCAAGATCGTCACGCTTTCGCCTCCATCCATGAACAGTTGGTTAAGCCTGGCCGCGTGGACGGGCCGCCGCCGGCCAAGGCTGAGGGACGGCACAAACGCATCAGCCGTATATTATAAGGACTCCAGAGGCAGAATCGAGGCTGCGCGGCTGTCTGTGTCCGGCGCGCTGCCAGATGTGACAGCAGCGATTCTGACTGATGATTCTCAGACGTGAATGCGTTTCTTGGGCCATGTTGCTTGGGCTGGCGTTGCCTCATGCCTGCGGTGTCATGCCTGTGGTGTCATCCTGGCGCGCCACTGGCGCGGGAAGGGCATCCATTCCATCTGCTGCAAGTGGTGCATGGATTCCCTTCCCGGCCTTGCAGGCCGCCGGGAATGACACCCGCTGTCCGTTTGGCAGCATTTCAGAAGGGTGCCTTTGCAGCGCGCTCCGGATTCGGATTGCAAGGATGGCAGCCGTGCCTATAGTCACGACCTGTGCGGGCGGGTTTTCCGCCCCCGATAGACAAAACCAGCGCCGAATGGCGCGTTCTGGAGGAACACTGATGTCACGCACCATAATGTCACGCCGCGACCTGCTGGCCGGTGCTGCCGCGACCGGCGCTTTTGTGGCCGGATTCGGGCCGCATGCCCAGGCACAGGTGGTGGACCTGCTCAAGCTCTTCGTGCCTGCGGCGCCCGGCGGCGGCTGGGACCAGACAGCCCGCTCGGTCGAGGCCGTTCTGCGCGCAACCGGCGCGGTCAACGGGGTGCAGGTCACGAACGTGGCAGGCGCCGGCGGCGCGGTCGGCCTGCCGCAGTTCCTCAACAACTGGAAAGGCCAGGGCAACTCGCTGATGGTCGCCGGCATGGTCATGGTCGGCTCGCTGATCGCCAACAAGAGCCCGCTCAAGATCGCCCAGGCCACCCCCATCGCGCGGCTCACCGGCGAATTCCTCGCCCTGGCCGTCCCTGCGGCCTCGCCGTTCAAGACAGCCAAGGACATGGTGGACGCGCTCAAGGCCGATGCCACCAAGGTGCCGGTCGCGGGCGGCTCGGCTGGCGGGTCTGACCACATCCTTGTCGGCATGATCGCCAAGGCTGCAGGCGTGCCAGCCGCGAAGGTGTCCTATGTGGCGTTTGCAGGCGGCGGCCCGGCCATGGCGGCGCTTCTCGGCAGCCAGGTTGCCGCCGGCGTCTCCGGCTATGGCGAATTTGCCGAACAGGTGAAGGCCGGCAAGCTCAGGGTGCTCGCGATCTCCGCCGACAAGCGGCAGGATGGCATCGACGCGCCAACACTCAAGGAACAGGGCATCGATGTGGAGCTGTTCAACTGGCGCGGCGTGTTCGCGCCTCCCGGCGTGTCGGATGCGGACCGTGCGGCGATGATCGCGATGATCACGAAAATGGCGGCATCCCCGCAATGGGCCGATGTCTGCAAGCAGCGCGACTGGACGCCGATCACGCTGCTTGGCGATGGCTACCGGGATTTCATCACGGCAGAATCAGCCCGCATCGAAGGCATCCTCAAGGATCTCGGGCTGGCTTGAGACAATGGCGGGCCAAGGGGGAACAGATATGCAAGACCAGGTCAGCCCTGGTCTTGCAAAAGGCGAACTCACCATAGCGCTTGGCGTGCTGGGGCTTGCAGCCATCGTGCTGTGGCAGGCCTGGAGCATTCCGGTCTCGCCGCTTTACGCAAAGGTCGGTCCCACCGTGGTGCCTGTCGTCTCGGGACTTGGACTGCTTGTCTTCGGCGCGGCCCTGCTCGTGTCTGCCCTGCGCGGCGGCTGGCAGCCCGATGAGGAACGGGATTTCGCCATAGACAGGCTGGCGCTGGGCTGGGTTCTGGCCGGGCTTGCCCTCAACGTGCTCACCATCGGCCCGCTCGGGTTCACGATTGCCTCTATTTTACTGTTTGTGTGTGTGACACGCGGGTTTGGCTCAAGGCAGATCGGGCGGGATGCGGCCATCGGGGCAGCGTTTGCGCTGATCGCCTATCTCGGTTTCGCCAAGACATTGAACATCAACATCGGCGCAGGCCTGGTGGAGAATGCCATCGAGATGGTGATCTCGACGCTGCAATCATTTTGGCGGGGGCGCTGAGATGGAAGGTTTCAACGGCTTGATGCTGGGGTTCGGCATCGCGCTGACCCCGATCAACCTGATGTGGTGCCTTGTCGGCACCACGCTGGGCACCGCCATCGGGGTGCTGCCCGGCCTTGGCCCTGCATTGACCATCGCGCTGCTGCTGCCGATCACCTTCAAGGTGGAGCCGACCGCCGCCTTCATCCTGTTCGCCGGCATCTATTACGGCGCGATGTATGGCGGCTCGACCACCTCCATCCTGCTCAACACGCCCGGCGAGAGCGCTTCCATCGTCACCTCGATGGAGGGCAACAAGATGGCCCGCAACGGCCGCGCTGGGGCCGCTCTCGCCACCGCCGCCATCGGCTCTTTCGTGGCAGGCACCATCGGCACCCTCGGCATCGCGTTCCTCGCGCCGCTCGTGGTGGACTGGGCGCTGAAATTCGGACCGGCGGAGTATTTCGCGCTGATGATCCTGGCCTTCACCACCGTTTCCGCCGTTCTCGGCAACTCTGCGGTGCGCGGGCTGACGGCCCTGTTCTTTGGCATCTGGCTGGGGCTGATCGGCATCGACCTGCAGACCGGGCAGGCGCGTTTCACCTTCGGGCTGCAGGAACTGTTCGACGGCATCAATGTCATCGTCGTCGCGGTCGGGCTCTTCGCGGTGGGCGAAACGCTCTACATGGCGGCGCGCAACAAGGATGACGACGTCAAGATCACGCCGCTGAAAGGCTCGCTGATGATGACGAAGCTCGAATGGAAGCGCTCCATCGGGCCGTGGCTGCGCGGCACCGCCTTCGGCTTTCCGATTGGCGCGATGCCGGCGGGCGGGGCCGAAATCCCGACCTTCCTGAGCTATTACACCGAAAAGAAGCTCACGAAATATCCTGAGGAGTTCGGCACCGTCGGCGCCATCGAGGGCGTGGCAGGCCCGGAAGCGGCCAACAATGCCTCCGCCGCAGGGGTTCTGGTGCCGATGCTGACGCTGGGCCTGCCGACGTCGGCGACTGCCGCGATCATGCTGTCCGCCTTCCAGAGCTATGGCATCAACCCCGGCCCGCTGCTGCTGCAGACGCAGCCCGCGCTGGTCTGGGGGTTGATCGCCTCGCTGTTCATCGGCAACGTCATGCTGCTTGTGCTCAACCTGCCGCTGATCGGGCTGTGGGTGAAGATGCTGCAGATCCCGCCGCCGCTGCTCTATGCCGGCATCCTGGTGTTCGCCACCATCGGCACCTATGGCATCAGCCAGTCCTACATCGACCTGATCCTGCTCTACGCCATCGGCATCGTCGGCTACCTGATGCGGCGCTATGATTTCCCCACCGCGCCGGTGATCATCGGGATGATCCTGGGGCCACTCGCCGAGCAGAACTTCAGGCAGGCCATGACGATCTCGGCGGGCGACTGGACCGTGTTCTTCACCCGGCCCCTGTCCCTGACGATCATCGTCATCGCTGCGCTTCTGGTGTCGGGGCCGAAGCTGTATGAACTGGCGAGGCCGAAGCGGGTGGCGTGAGAGTACAACCCGCCGTCATTCCGGGATGCGGCGCAAGCTGCAGGCCCGGAAGCCATCAGGCGGGTGGCCTGTGAACTTTTG
Organism: Allobosea sp.; assembly: GCA_031375185.1. Taxonomy (GTDB): domain Bacteria; phylum Pseudomonadota; class Alphaproteobacteria; order Rhizobiales; family Beijerinckiaceae; genus Allobosea. Next base: position 21,842 of record JANMHN010000371.1, read on the forward strand.
GCTTCGGTTTTCCTGGTGTCATCCCCGGCGCGCCAACGGCGCGGGAAGGGGATCCATTCGGCGACGCGGAAGAGGCATGGATCCCCTTCCCGGCCCTTTGGGCCGCCGGGGATGACACCCTGAGCAAATCATGCGCGCTCTCGTAACAGGGTTCCGGGCTCGGCTCCGCCGCCTCGGAATGACGGC
>JANMHN010000384.1:0-2319 GCA_031375185.1 Allobosea sp.
TCGCAGCGCCGTTCGCTCCTTGATTATGTCAAGGGCAAGGACGAGGCCCGCTACAAGACCCTGATCGAACGGCTCGGCATCCGCCGCTGACCGGTTGACAGCCCGGACAGGCGCAACAGGCGCATGTCCGGGTTTTCTGCATCTGGCGCTGGCCTTGGCCCGTGCCTTTTTCCCGCCAGGCCACTGCCCATGGGCGCGCACCCGGCCTTGCGGGTTTTGACGAAAGCCGCCCCGTGTCAGGGGGCAAAGCGTCCATGGACAGGATCGCCGACCGCTGGAGCGCATGCCAGCCGTTCGCCGTCTTGCCCATGGTTGCCACGCCGGACACGGGACCGGGCTTGTCCAAGCGCCCGCGATGAAAGCGATATGCAACATGTTCGATATCCAGACTGAAGAACTGATCTGGGGCGGCCGCAAGCTGACCCTCGAGACCGGCAAGGTCGCCCGCCAGGCCGACGGCTCGGTGATGGTCACCTATGGCGAGACCGTCCTGCTCGCCACCGTGGTCTCCGCCAAGGAGCCGAAGCCCGGCATCGATTTCTTCCCGCTGACCGTGAACTATCAGGAAAAGGCCTTTGCTGCCGGCCGCATTCCCGGCGGCTATTTCAAGCGCGAAGGCCGCCCGTCCGAGCGCGAGACGCTGATCTCCCGCCTGATCGACCGCCCGATCCGTCCGCTGTTCGCCGATGGCTACCGCAATGAAACCCAGGTCGTCGTGACCGTGCTGCAGCATGATCTCGAAAACGATCCGGACGTGCCGGCCATGATCGGCACCTCCGCCGCGCTGACACTGTCGGGCGTGCCCTTCATGGGCCCTGTGGGTGCTGCCAAGGTCGGCTATATCGGCGGGCAGTTCAAGCTCAACCCGACATCCGCCGAACTCAAGGAATCTGATCTCGACCTGACCGTTGCGGGCACGCAGGATGCCGTGCTGATGGTGGAATCGGAGGCCAAGGAGCTTGGCGAGGAGATCATGCTTGCCGCCGTGATGTTCGGCCACAAGCATTTCCAGCCGGTGATCGACGCGATCATCCGCCTGGCCGAAAAGGCCGCCAAGGAGCCGCGCAACTACACCGCGCCGGATCATTCGGCTGTCGAGAAGGCCCTTATGAAGATCGCCGAGAAGGATCTGCGCAAGGCCTACAAGATCACCCAGAAGCAGGAGCGCTACATCGCGGTCGACGCGGTCAAGGCCAAGGTCATGGCGGCCATGCTGCCCGAAGGCGGCGAAGCCAAGTTCGACAAGGACCAGGTCAAGGCCGTGTTCAAGGACGCGCAGGCCAAGGTCGTGCGCTTCAACATCCTCGATGACGGCATCCGCATCGATGGCCGCGACGTCAAGACCGTGCGCAAGATCGTGTCGGAAGTCGGCATCCTGCCGCGCACCCATGGCTCTGCGCTGTTCACGCGCGGCGAGACACAGGCGCTTGTCGTCGCCACGCTGGGCACCGGCGATGACGAGCAGTACATCGACGAACTGGAAGGCACCCGCAAGGAAACCTTCCTGCTGCACTACAATTTCCCACCCTATTCGGTGGGCGAGGCTGGCCGCATGGGCTCGCCTGGCCGCCGCGAAATCGGCCATGGCAAACTCGCCTGGCGCGCCATGCGCCCGATGCTGCCCGCGCACCACGAGTTCCCGTACACGCTGCGCCTCGTCTCCGAGATCACCGAGTCGAACGGCTCGTCCTCGATGGCCACGGTCTGCGGCGCGTCACTGGCGCTGATGGATGCGGGTGTTCCGCTGAAGCGCCCGGTGGCCGGCATCGCCATGGGCCTCATTCTCGAAGGCAAGCGCTTTGCCGTCCTGTCCGACATCCTGGGTGACGAAGATGCCCTTGGCGACATGGACTTCAAGGTCGCAGGCACGGAGAACGGCATCACCTCGCTGCAGATGGACATCAAGATCGCCGGGATCACCGAAGAGATCATGGGCGTTGCACTGACCCAGGCCAGGGACGGCCGCCTTCACATCCTGGGTGAGATGGCGAACGCGCTGACCTCGGCCCGGTCCGAGCTTGGCCAGTTTGCCCCGCGCATCGAAACGATGAAGATTCCGGTCGACAAGATCCGCGAAGTCATCGGCTCGGGCGGCAAGATCATCCGCGAGATCGTCGAGAAGACCGGAGCAAAGATCAACATCGAGGATGACGGCACCGTCAAGATCGCATCGCCGGACGGCGCCTCGATCGAGGCCGCGATCAAGTGGATCAAGTCCATCGTGTCCGAGCCTGAAATCGGTGTGATCTACGAAGGCACCGTGGTGAAGACCATGGAATTCGGCGCCTTCGTCAACTTCTTCGGCGCAAAGGACGGCCT
>JANMHN010000398.1:0-3991 GCA_031375185.1 Allobosea sp.
CCCACCCATCCTCATCCTGAGCCCGTCGAAGGATGAACTCCAGATGTGTACAGGCTGGAACTCCTCCTTCGACGGGCTCAGGATGAGGATCCGTGGAATGGAGTACTCGGCTCTGCCGCCCCGGAATGACGATGCGCGTGAGCCGCCCTTGCCCGCCAAACTCATTCGTGTACCAATGATCTTACGCGAATGAGGGGTCTGCTGTTTGCGCCGTGTGGCTGGCATCGATGTGGGGGGCACGTTCACCGACCTGCTGCTTTACGAAGCGGCGGCGGGCGGGGCCGGAAACATCAAGCTGTCGAAAATCCCGACCACAACCAATCAGGCGCATGGCGTGATCGCCGCCATCGAGGCGACCGGGGTTTCGCCTGCTGATCTTGACCTGATTATCCATGGCACCACGGCCACCACCAATGCGGTGCTGGAGCGCAAGCTGGCGCGGGTTGGCCTCATCACAACCATGGGCTTTCGCGACACGCTGGAGCTTGGCCGCCGCACGCGGCCAAAGCCCTACGGCCTGTTCGGCACGTTCGAGCCACTGATCCCACGCGAATTGCGCATTGAAGTATCTGAGCGCATGGATGCGCGCGGGCAGGTGGTGACGGCGCTGGACGAGGATGCTGTCCGCGCCGCCGCCGAAAAGCTGATCGCCGATGGCTGCGAGGCGTTGGTGATCCATTTCCTGCATGCCTACGCCAACCCGAACCATGAGCTGCGTGCCGGAGAGATCGCCCGCGAGATCTGGCCCAATGGCTACATCACGCTGGGCCATGCGCTGCTCTCCGAATATCGCGAATACGAGCGCGGCACGACGGCGAGCGTGAACGCCGCCGTACAGCCGATCCTCGACCGCTACATCCGTCGCCTGCAGGGCGAACTGGAAGCGCGCGGCTTCAGGCGCGATCTGCTTGTCATGAACGGCAATGGCGGCACCGTCTCCGCTCGTTTTGTGGCGATGGATGCGGCCAAGACGGTGATGAGCGGCCCGGCCTCCGGCGTGATGGCGGCTGCGGCGACGCTCGATCAATCGGGGCTCGCCAACGCCATCACCTATGACATGGGCGGCACTTCGACCGATGTGGCGCTGATCCATGGCGGCGTGCCGGAGGTTTCGGCGGAACTCACCATCGCCTATGGCCTGCCGATCCATGTGCCCATGGTCGATGTGCGCACGGTGGGCGCTGGCGGCGGCTCCATTGCCTCTTTGAATGCTGCGGGGATGCTGACTGTCGGCCCACATTCGGCGGGTTCTGAGCCGGGGCCCATCTGCTACGGGCGTGGTGGTGCGGACGTGACCATCACCGATGCCAACCTCGTGCTGGGGCGGCTTGATCCGGACAAGCTGCTGGCGGTGAAGACCCCTGTGACGGTCGCGCATGTGCGGGCTATCGTGGAAGCCAAGCTCGCAAGGCCATTGGGACTTAGCATCGAGGCTGCTGCCTCTGCCGTGCTGACGCTTGGCAACATGCACATGGCGGGCGCGATCCGCATGGTGTCGCTGTCGCGCGGGCATGATCCTCGGGATTTCGCGCTGTTTGCCTTCGGCGGGGCGGGGCCGCTGCATGCCGTGGCGCTGGCGCGGGAACTTGGCCTTGCCGAGGTGCTGGTGCCTGCAAGGCCAGGGCTGACCAATGCGCTAGGGTGCCTTGTCGCGGACCTGCGGCAGGATTTCGTGCAAACGCTGAATGTCGGGCTCGACCAGGCCGACATGGGCCATGTCGCCTCGGTGCTGGCGGCGCAGACCGCGCAAGGGCTGGCGATCAACGCCGACGAGCAGGAAGAGATTGTCGAGACGGTCGTGCTGCACGGTGCCGACATGCAGTTCCGTGGGCAAACGCATCTGATCCGCGTGGCCTTGCCCGGTGCTGATGTCAGCCGCGAAGCGTTGCAAGCGATGTTCGAAGCAGCTTACTTCAAGCGCTTTCAGGTCGAGTTGCCGGAAATCCGGGCGGTGCTGGTCAACCTCGTCACCTCCGTCATCGGCAAGCGCCGCGTGCTGCCGTTGGCGAGCCTGATCGACCCGGCAGGCCGCAAGGCAAGTGCGCAGGAGGCCGTGGTTGGTCAACGCCCGCTTTTTGCGGATGGAAAATGGCATGATGCCAGCGTGTATCAGCGTGAAATGCTGCCCATCGGCGCGCTGGTGGCTGGCCCCGCCGTCGTGCAACAAGTGGACGCGACAACCATCATCGAGCCGGGCTGGACAGCACGGGTGGACGGGATCGGGAACCTCAGGATCAGGAGTGGGGCATGATGTCTGGTCGTCATTGCGAGCGCAGCGAAGCAATCCAGCATCGCGGCGCACCAAGGCTGGATTGCTTCGCTGCGCTCGCAATGACGGGCGGGGGGAGCGCATGACCGCGAAACCCGACGCCCTTACCATTGCCGTCATCCAGGCAGGCCTCACCCAGGTCTGCAACGAGATGGACATTGCGTTCACGCGTTCGGCCTTTTCGCCGGTGATTGCGGAGGCGGATGACCGCTCATCGGGCATCTATGCGTGCGCGGACGGTGCCTTGATCGCGCAGGGCGAATTCGGCCTGCCGGTCTTTGTCGGCACGATGCAGTATTCCACAGCCGAAATCATCAGGCTGATCGGCGAAGGCCAGGTGGCTGCGCCCGAGCCTGACGACATCTACATCGTCAACGACCCATACCTTGGCGGCACGCACCTGATGGATGTGCGCTTCGCCATGCCGTTTTATGTGGATGGTGAGCTGTTCTGCTGGCTGCAGAACACCGGGCATTGGCCCGATATCGGCGGCATGGTGCCGGGCGGGTTCTCAGCCAAGGCCACAGATGTCGAGCAGGAAGGCCTGCGCCTGCCGCCGGTGAAGCTGTTCAAGCGGGGCGTGATGGACCGCGAGATCTATGCCATCATCTGCAGCAATATCCGCATCGCAGACCAGCGCATCGGCGATATCAGGGCACAGGCATCGGCGCTGAAAACCGGCGCTGCGCGGCTGGGCGAACTGGTGGGGCGTTATGGCGCCGACACGTTGAAGGCTGCCATCGCCGAGATGCGCGTGCGCGCTGCCAGCCTGATGCGCGCTCACATCGCGGGCATTCCGGATGGCACGTACACCTCCGAGGCGTTTGTCGATTCCGATGGCGTGGTCAACGAGCCGCTCAGAATTGCCTTGAAGATCACCGTCCAAGACACTGACATCAAATTCGACTTCACCGGTTCGTCCCTGCCATGCCGGGGCCCGATGAACTCGGTGGTGGCGACGACCTATTCCGCCGTCTATCTCGCCATGCGCCATATTTTCCCCGACACGCCGCTGAATGCAGGCGCTTTCGAGCCGCTGCACATTGTCAGGCCCGAAGGCACGTTTCTCGATGCGCGCTATCCGCGCCCTGTTTCGGGCTGCGCTGCGGAGGTCTCGCAGCGCGTCGCCGAGGTTGTGTTCCTCGCGCTGGCGAAAGCCATCCCTGACAAAGTCACGGCTGCGCCGGCGGGTTCGTCCGGCAATTTCGCGCTCGGGGGCTTCGATCCTGTCAGGAACGCTGCTTATGTGATGTATCAGATTTCCGGCGGCGGCTATGGCGGCAACATCCTGCATGATGGCCTGAGCAATGGCTGTTCGACCATCGGCATTTCCAAGACAGCGCCCGTCGAGGTGATGGAGCAGTATTATCCCATCCTGTTCCGGCGCTTCGCCTTGCGCGAAGGTTCGGGCGGGGCGGGGCAACATCGTGGCGGCTTTGGCGTCCATTATGAAGTGGAGTTGCTGCGGGGCGAGGCGCGGGCGTCGTTCGTGATGGACCATGGCCGCTTCGGGCCGCCCGGCATTGGTGGCGGGTCTGATGGCGCGCCGAACATTGTGCGCATCCATCGCGGTGGCGAGGTCTTCATCCCCGAGCATCTGTCCAAGGATCAGGATGTTCCGCTGATGGCTGGTGACCGCGTCGAGGTGATGACTCCCGGCGGCGGCGGTTATGGTCCGGCTTCAGCGCGCGATCCGGCGCTGGTGGCGCGTGATGTGTTGCG
>JANMHN010000066.1:0-24183 GCA_031375185.1 Allobosea sp.
CATCCACAATGCCGTCGGCGTGCGCATGCGCCATCTGCCGATCACGCCCGAACGCCTGCTTGACGCTCTGGCGGCACAGGCAACCCGCGACAAGCTGGGGTTCGGGCGTGATCGGCAGCCATAGATCATCCCGCTTTGAGATGGAATTCATCTCCGATGCGGAAAGATGACCGATCATCATGGTTTAGAGCACTGTCTTTTCATATGAGCTGGTACCGGCTGCCGCACGTTTCCCGGCCTGCGAGGTCATGCCCAGGGCCGGCGACCAGCGCCGTGGTGTCCATCCCCCTCCGTCGCCGTGGCGGCTGACGAAAGGGGCGGGACCGGTTTCGTCAGTTGCGGCGTTCGCCGCGACCTTCGCGTCCGCCATCCTCGCGGCCACGGCCTGGCATGTTCTTGCGGACGGTCTCCTTCTGGGACGCGTCCAGCGTGGCCCAGAGCGGTTTCACGGCGGCGGACAATTCGCGCATGTTGGTGGCACTGCGGTTCAGGCGGTCGGACATCGCGTCGAGACGGTCGGGCAGTTCAGCGTTGCGCAGACGACCTGCATTTGCCGTGCGGAAACTCCGGCGCTCATCCTGCATCTTGCGCAACTGGGCCTGGACAGGTGCCCACAAGGGTTCCTGCGCCGGGGTGAGCTTCAACTCGGTCCTGAGCTTTTCGATGCGGCGGTTCATGCGCTCGTCCATGCGTTCGGCCCGGCGCTCCATGCGCTCCGACCTTTGTTCGGTGCGTGGACTTCCATCAGGGCCGGGGGTCGCGGGTACCTGGGCATAGGCCGCTGCACCCAGCAGGAGGACCGAAGCTGCGGCTGCGGACATCGTGAGGCGTTTCATCTGATCATGTCTCCGGGAAATGGTGGTTTGATGGGGCATCATCACGTTGCGGCTGTTGCCATGCGATGTCGGCCTCATGACAAGTTGGTAATCTTGGACAGATTCGGATCCGGGGAACTTCCCGTCATCTTTGGCGCTGACGGGAAGACCGCTGCGTGCTAACTCACATGACGATGTCCACCGATGCTTTCCTGTCCCTGTTTTCCGGACGCGACGATGCTGCGCCTGCCGACCCGATGAAAGCTGCACAGGGCAGCATGCGGAACCCGTTGCCGCGCCGGTTCTACTCGGATGCCGGAACTGAGCTGCGCGATGGCCAGTGGTATCTGCTGCTCGATGGCCGGCCTGCCAGAACCCCTGCCAAACGCTTTCTAGCTGTTGCTGACCGCGCGGTGGCGGTGGCGCTTGCGGCCGAATGGCAGGCGCAGGCTGAGGTGATCCATGCGGCCAGAATGCCCCTGACACGCCTGTTGAACGCCGCCATCGACGGCGTCGCGCTTCAGGCCGAGGCGGTGAGGGACGAGATCGTGCGCTATGGCGGCAATGACCTGATCTGCTACCGTGCCGATGCGCCCGCCGAACTGGTCGAGCTGCAAGGCAAGGCCTGGGATCCCTTGCTGGACTGGTCACGCCTGCACCTGGGAGCCAGCCTCCTGACAGCACGCGGCATCGTTCATGCGTTACAGCCTGCGAGCGCTGTCAAAAGCATCGAGGACGCGGTTTCAGGCGTTCCATCGCCCGTTCCGCTGGCGGCCTTGAGCCTGGTCACGACATTGACGGGTTCGGCGGTGATCGCGCTGGCTCTGGCACTTGGCCGCCTTGACGCGGATGAGGCCTGGGCTGCGGCGCATGTCGACGAGGATTATCAGGCCCGTATCTGGGGCGCAGACGATGAAGCCATGGCACGCCAAGCCAACCGGCGCCGTGATTTCGATGCAGCCGCGCTGGTCCTTGCCAGCGCGATGACTGGTTGAAGAGGTGATCATGGGTCTGGCGCGCGAAACCGGACGGAAAGACCCCGCCTTCAAGCGCGCGGTCGACATGTTGAAGAAGGCTCCGCTCATCGACGGGCACAATGACCTGCCATGGGTGGTGCGCAAGGCCAGCCAGGGCGATCTCGCCGCCTATGACCTGACGAAAGTTCATCCCGAGACCGACACTGACATTCCGCGCCTGAAGGCCGGCATGGTCACCGTGCAGGTCATGGCCGCCTTCCTGCCCAGCGACATTCCCCATCCCGCCACCGTGACGCTGGAACAGATCGACCTCATCCGCCGTATTGAGGCCCGGCATGCCGACGTGTTCCTGCCGGTCCGGCGCTCCACCGACATTTCGGTGGCCAAGCGCAAGGGCAAGATCGGTTCCCTGATCTCGGTTGAAGGCACCGTGGGCTGCGAAGGGTCTCTCGCGCCGATCCGCATGTGGCATCAGCTTGGGGTGCGGCTGGTGACGCTCTGTCACAACGGCTCTCTGCCCTGGGTCGATTCCTCGACAGATGCACCGAAGGCCAACGGGATTTCAGCCTTTGGCGCGGCACTTGTGACCGAGCTCAACCGCCTCGGCATGATCATCGATCTGTCGCACGCCTCGGTGGCTGCCGCAAAGGCGGTGGTGGCATCGAGCCGCGCTCCCGTCATCCTGTCCCATTCCAACGCCCATGCGCTGTGCCCCCATCCGCGCAACGCGCCCGATGACCTGATCAAGGCCGTGGCGCGGGCGGGCGGCATCGTGATGGCGACCTTCGTTCCGTCCTTCATCAACCCGGAGATCTGGCAACGGATCGCTGCCGCGCGCCGCGCCCGCTGGCCCAAGGCCGATCCCTCGACCGTCGGGGCTGATGCGACCGTGTGGCCGACGGCTGAAGCCGGTCCGATGCCGGTCGCGACACTGGCGCAGTTCTGCGACCATGTTCAGTATCTGCTCAAGCTGGCCGGCCCGGACCATGTCGGCATCGGGGGTGATTTTTATGGCGGCGACCAGCCTGTCGGGCTTGAGGATGCGTCGGTGTATCCTGCGCTCTTTGCCGAACTGATCCGCCGCGGGATCGGGGAGCACATCCTGTCGCGGGTGGCGGGTGCCAACTTTCTGCGGGTGATGCGCAAGGTGGAGCGTGTCGGGCGGCTGGTCGAAAAGGAGGCCGAGCCGGTGCCCAAGACCCGTATCCGCCGCGCGTCACGCCGCAAGGATGCACTCAAGGCGAAGGCTGCATCGCGATGAGGATGACCTGATCCGATGATGTTTTTCGTGTCCGGCGGGGTGAGCCTTGCCTATGCCGTTTTCGAGCCTGATGTTTCAGACAGTGCCATGCCGGACCGGCATGAGCCGATCGTGCTGGTCCACGGCTTTGCCTCGAACCATGCCGTCAACTGGGTGAATACGGGCTGGGTCAAGACGCTGACGGCGGATGGCAGACGGGTCATCGCCCTCGACAACCGCGGCCATGGCCAGAGCGAGCGGCTGCATGATCCTGCTGCCTATGCCGCGCCCGTCATGGCGCAGGATGTCTGCCGCCTGATGGACCATCTCGGTATCCGGCGCGCTGACGTGATGGGCTATTCGATGGGTGCCAGGATCAGCGCTTTCCTAGCGCTGGCCCATCCTGACCGGTTGCGGTCCTTGCTGCTGGGCGGGCTGGGCATCAAGCTGGTGGACGGCGTGGGTCTTCCGCCCAGCATTGCCGAGGCGATGGAAGCGGAGAGCGTGGCTGACCTGACAGACCCGGTCCAGCGCATGTTCCGCAGTTTCGCGGAGGCCACGCGCAGCGATCTGGCCGCCATGGCCGCCTGCATCCGCGGCTCGCGGCAGACCTTGTCCGAAGACGAGGTGCGCAGCATTGCCCTGCCGGCGCTTGTGTCGGTGGGTACGACCGACACCGTGGCAGGTCTCGCCGCTCCGCTGGCCGCCTTGCTGCCACATGGCGAGGTGCTCGATATTCCTGGCCGGGACCACAACCTGGCCGTCGGCGACCGGGCCCACAAGCAAGGCGTGCTTGCCTTTCTGGGCAGGCGTCCATGATCCGCCAGCCGTCATCAACACATTTGCGCCGCACAGGCCTGTTTTTGCTCCGTCGGCTGCGCCAGGTTCGCTCCGCTTTCATCTGCACATCCCTGTCTCGCGCCGGAGAGGATGCGCCATGCTGAACACCTCCTCCGGAGCCGTCACCCACCAGCGGACCTATCGTGGCGCGGATGGCGGCAGGCTGGTGTCCACGACCTATGGCGCACCTGGCCGCTGCGTTCTGCTCCTGCACGGCGGAGGGCAGACCCGGCATGCCTGGCGCAAGACGGGGCTGGCGCTGGGCGTGGGCTGGCATGTCGTCGCGCTGGACCAGCGCGGCCATGGGGCGAGTGACTGGGATGCGGATGGGGCCTATGCCTTTGCCGATTTTGCCCGTGATGCGCAGCATGTCGCGCGGCAGATCACAGCCGACACGGGGTTCAGGCCCGTGGTCATCGGCGCGTCGCTTGGCGGCATCGCTGCTCTCCTCGCGCTCGATGACGTGTCTCATCCGCTGTTCTCGGCACTTTGCCTGGTCGACATCGTGCCTGACATGAACCCGGAGGGGGTCGATACCGTCCAGGGGTTCATGCGGGCGCGGGCTGTGGAAGGCTTCGCCAGCGTGGAGGAGGCAGCGGACGCTGTCGCCGCCTACCTGCCGCACCGCGAACGCCCCCGGTCGCTGGACGGGCTGCGCCGCAACCTGCGCCATGATCCGGACGGGCGCTGGCGCTGGCACTGGGATCCGCGTTTTCTCGATGGTCCGCGCTCGGTGAACACCGACTGGGATGCCGTGCGCGACCGCCTGATGGCGCAGGCCGCAGAGATCACCATTCCGGGCCTGCTGGTGCGCGGTGCCTTCAGCGAACTGGTCACCGATGAAGCCGCCGATGCGTTCGTCAAGGCCGCACCCGCCATGCGCAGTGTCAACGTCGCCAAGGCACGGCACATGGTAGCTGGCGACAGCAATGATGACTTCATTGCTGCGATCAGCGATTTTCTGGGCCTGATCAATCCGGTCAAAGCACAAGGACACTGAACCATGCCGATCTATGCCCTTGGTGATCTCTCGCCGCTTTTGCCGCCGCGCGGCTCGTTCTGGATCGCGCCTGATGCCAACATCATGGGAGATGTCAGGCTTGGCGTCGATGTCGGGATCTGGTTCGGCGCGACCCTGCGCGGCGACAACGAGCCGATCATCATCGGTGCCCGCAGCAACATCCAGGAAGGCTGCGTGCTCCACACCGACATGGGCTCGCCGCTGACCATCGGCAGTGATTGCACGATCGGGCACAAGGCCATCCTGCATGGCTGCATGATCGGCAACAACAGCCTGATCGGCATGGGAGCCACGGTGCTGAACAATGTCAGGATCGGAGCCAACTGCCTGGTCGGAGCCAATGCCCTGATCACCGAAGGCAAGGAGTTTCCCGACAACTCGCTGATTGTCGGCTCTCCGGCCCGTGCGATCCGGACACTGGACGATGCCGCCGTGGCAAGGCTGACCGCGAGCGCTGCCGCCTATGTCGCCAACTGGAAGCGGTTTGCGCGCGATCTCAGGCCGATTGTTTCTGCGTGAATGCCGGTGGACGGGGACCGCATGTTGGGCTAGCCCTTGGGACATCCCTTCCAAGGAGCGCCACATGGCTTATGAAACCATTCTTGTCGAGACCAGGGGCGCGGTTGGCGTCATCACGCTGAACCGCCCGCAGGCTCTCAATGCCCTCAACGGGACGTTGATCGGCGAGGTCAACAAGGCCATCGACCGCTTCGAGAAAGACAAGGCGATCGGGTGCATCGTCATCACCGGATCGGAAAAGGCCTTTGCGGCTGGTGCCGACATCAAGGACATGAAGGACCGGCGGTTCCCCGCGACCTACATGGACGACAAGTTTGCCGAATGGGACCGGATCGGACAGCGCCACAAGCCCATCATCGCAGCCGTGGCAGGTTTCGCGCTCGGCGGTGGCTGTGAACTTGCCATGATGTGCGACTTCGTCATCGCCGCCGACAATGCCCGGTTCGGCCAGCCCGAGATCAATCTTGGGGTGATGCCGGGTGCCGGCGGAACACAGCGCATGGCAAAGGCCATCGGCAAGGCCAAGACCATGGACCTGTGCCTCACGGGCCGGATGATGGACGCTGCCGAAGCGGAGCGCTCGGGGCTGGTGGCCCGCGTCGTCCCGCTGGCAGACCTGATGCCTGAAACGATGAAGGCTGCGGCAGCGATTGCCGAGAAATCGCAGGTGGCCGCCCGCATGACCAAGGAAACCATCAACCGCGCCTTCGAGACCAGCCTGGCCGAAGGCCTGCGTTTCGAGCGGCGCCTGTTCTCGGCCATGTTCGCCACGGCTGACCAGAAAGAGGGCATGAGCGCCTTCGCGGAAAAGCGCAAGCCAGCCTTCAGGAACAAGTGAGGACCGCCGCCATGAGCTTGGGAGACGTGCGGGCAGAAAACACCGCGCCGCTGGTCCTGCCGACCTTTGCCGATGTCGAGGCCGCAGCCGCGCGGCTCGACGGCATCGCGCACCGCACCCCTGTCCTGACCTCACGCACGGCTGACGGGATCACGGGCGCACGGCTGTTCTTCAAGTGCGAGAACTTCCAGCGCATGGGCGCGTTCAAGTTCCGCGGCGCCTACAACGCCATCGCCAGCCTGCCTGAGGCGGTGCGTTCGCGCGGCGTGGTCGCGTTCTCGTCGGGCAACCATGCGCAGGGCATGGCCCTGGCAGGACAACTGCTCGGCGTGCCCGTCACCATCCTGATGCCGCAGGACGCACCCTCCGCCAAGATCGCGGCGACGCAAGGGTATGGTGCCGAGGTCGTTCTGTTCGACCGCTACACGCAAGACCGCGAGGCGCTGGCCCGCAGTCTCACCGAGACGCGCGGCGGAACGCTGATACCGCCCTTCAATCATCCGGACGTGATTGCGGGGCAGGGCACGTGCGCCAAGGAATTGATCGAAGAGGCGGGCCCGCTCGATCTGTTGCTGGTCTGTCTCGGCGGCGGCGGCCTTCTTGGTGGCTGCGCGCTCGCCGCGCACGCACTTTCCCCCGGCATCAAGGTGATGGGTGTCGAGCCGGAGGCCGGCGATGACGGCCTGCAGTCGCTGCGCGCTGGCCACATCATCAAGATCGACACGCCCAAGACCATTGCGGATGGCGCACAGACCCAGGCGCTCGGTAACATCACCTTCGCGATCATCCGGCGCGATGTGGCGGATATCGTGACCGTCTCCGACGCAGACCTGATCGAGGCCATGCGCTTTGCCGCCGAGCGGATGAAGATGGTTGTCGAACCAAGCGGGGCATTGGCCATGGCCGCCGCCCTGACCGGAAAGGCTCTGGTCACGGGCAAGCGTGTGGGCATCATCATTTCCGGCGGCAACACGGATCTGACCAGCTTTGCGCGGATGATTGCAGGCTGATGAGGCCGCCATGTCTGTTTCGCGTTGACGCTGCCGCGTGATGCGATTATACGCCAGCAAACTTCCGGTGCCGAAAGGCATCCGGAGACGCTTTTCATATCATCTCATCATGATGGGTCCGGTGCCTTGCACCTGACATCTTGATGTGCAGACCGGACGAGAAACGAGGACGCCCATGGCGAATACAAAATCCGCGAAGAAGGCTGCCCGCCAGACCATTCGCCGCACGGAAGTGAATAAGTCGCGCCGCAGCCAGATGCGCACCTATGTCCGCAAGGTCGAAGAAGCCCTCGACGCTGGCGATGCGACGGCAGCCGCTGCCGCTCTGACGGCTGCCGAGCCGATCATGATGCGAGCGGTCCAGAAGGGCATCGGTCACAAGAACACGGCATCACGCAAGGTCTCGCGTCTTGCCAAGCGTGTGCGCGCTCTTTCTGCCTGACACCAGGCGCTTTCGCGCATGAATCCTTGCCAAGTCCCGGCCTGCAAAGGTCGGGACTTTTTGCTGTCTGGAGGCCTGGTCGCGGTCGGGATCGCTGCGATGCCAGGCTGGCAACTTACCGTAAGGTTCCTGATCCGGCGAAATAACGACCAAATCAGCGCTTGACTCACATGGCGCGAAATCACAGCCGATCCTGTCTTCTGAAAAAATCAAGTGCGCAAAATAAATGGCATGAAATCATGGCGTTATGGCGAAAGATTATGCGGTAAGCAAAAATTCCGGAGATCGCCTCCAGCAATGCCTCCCGGCCTGATGAAGCCGACGAAAAAAAATTGCCCGATGATTTGTGACAAAATGCCGTGATCGACCGTGTATTTCCACAGGATCGTCGTGCTTCACCGTCCGTGCCGGAAACGGGGGATCAAACTGCCCCTTGCCCTGGTTCGATGTGACCCCTTAAGACTCTCTTAAGGACTTCGGAAAGAGCCGGGCCCGGTCGCCAGACACACAGACCAAACTGAAACCGCACAAACCGAGTGAGGGCGGAATGCTGACTGTTATGCCTTTGTCATCGGAACGGATCAGGCTGGACACCTTGATCAGCTCCGATCTTCGCCGACACGCTCACCTGAACCTGCACCTGAATCTGCACCTGAATTTGCACCTGTATTCGCATGTGTTCGTGCGCATGACCTGATCCGTCAGGCATTGCGGGCTGAAACGCCACTCGGACCTTCCCCATCATCGATTTTCGCAGACGCAGAACCCGGATCATGGGTTTCTGTGAAGGATATGCCCATGTTTCTCGACAGCAACTCCCCAAAATTGGACGGACAACGTGAAACCGCTCCGGTCGGCAGTGCGTGGGAAAGGCTGAGGCAAAGGCTGCGGGGCGAACTCGGCGAGGATGTCTTCTCGAGCTGGTTTGCACGGATGGAGCTTGACCGGATCGAGGACGATGTCGCAACCGTTTCGGTGCCGACCCGTTTTCTCAAGAGCTGGATCGAGACACATTATGTCGAGCGGGTGAGAATCCTGATTGCCTCCGAACTGGGCGTGGGAGGCGGCTTCAACGTCGAGGTCCGCACCGTCAACCGGGACCAGAACAGGCCTGCATCTGCGCCGCGCGATGCCCAGCTGGTTGTAACTGGCGCTCCACGCACACAGGCCGGGACGCAGGCAGCCATGCTTCCGGCGGTGACCCTTCTGGCGGATCATCTGGGATCGCCGCTGGATCGGCGCCTGTCACTCGCCTCCTTCGTGGTCGGGCGCTCGAATGCCCTGGCGTTCGCCTCCGCAGAGCGCATCGCCGCGCTCGTGGGCTCGCCTTCGCCCTACAATCCCCTTTTCCTGCATGCAGGCGTCGGTTTGGGAAAGACCCATCTGGTGCAGGCCGTGGCGCAGGAAGCGATCAAACTTGGCAAGAAAGTGGCTTATTTCACGGCTGACAAGTTCATGTACGGGTTCGTGTCGGCGCTGAAAACGCAGACGGCCCTGACCTTCAAGGAGCAGTTGCGCGGCATCGACCTTCTGGTAATCGATGATGCGCAGTTCATCCAGGGCCGTTCGGTCCAGCAGGAATTCGGCCACACCATCAATGCATTGATCGATGCCGGCAAGCAGGTGGTGGTGGCGGCTGACAGGCTGCCGGGTGAGCTTGAAAGCCTTGATGAGCGGGTCCGTTCGCGTCTGGCCGGTGGGCTCGTCGTCGAGATCGGCTCGCTTGACGAGGATCTGAGGCTCAAGATCCTGACCGCGCGGCTCAATGCACTGAGCGCCGTCCACACGACCTTCCAGATTTCCGTCGATGTCGCGCAATATGTCGCCCACTCCATCGTCACGAACGGGCGAGACCTTGATGGTGCGGCCAACCGGCTCCTGGCGCATTCCACCTTGTCAGGGGTGTCCCTGACCATCGAAACAGCGGAGATCGCCATCCGTGATCTTGTCAGGCTCAGGGAACCCAAGCGCGTCAAGATCGAGGACATCCAGAAACTCGTGGCGGCGCGCTACAATGTCAGCCGTGCCGACATCCTCTCCGAGCGGCGCACGGCCGCCGTGGTCAAGCCCCGGCAGATCGCGATGTACCTGTCGAAATCGCTGACATTGCGCTCGTTGCCGGAAATCGGCCGCAGGTTCGGCGGGCGAGACCACACCACGGTGCTTCATGCGGTTCGCAAGATCGAGAAAGCGCTTGGCGATGACCGGACCTTGAATGAAGAGGTGGAACTCCTGAAGCGGATGCTGATGGATTGACGCTCTCCTCACCGTCCAATTCTGTTGATGAGATGCCGCAGTGCTTGCGCATGGCTGCGAGCTTGGGCATGGTTTGAGGCCGTATGACGCAGTGGTCCCGCAAGGGGCTGCGGCGTCGTCTCTCCCACGCTTCTCCGAGATCAGGTTGGTCATGAAGGTTACCGTCGAACGGTCGCAGCTCCTGAAGGCTCTCGGCCATGTGCATCGTGTCGTCGAGCGCAGGAACACGATTCCGATCCTGTCGAATGTCCTGCTCAGCGCAGGCGTGACCGGACTGAGGCTCAAGGCAACCGATCTTGACATTGAGGTGGTGGAGAACGTTCCCGCAGATGTAAGCCAGATCGGTTCGACCACGGTTCCGGCCCATGTGATCTATGACATCGTGCGGAAACTGCCCGAGGGTGGGCAGGTCTCGCTCGAAAGTGCCGGTGATGCGGGCCAGATGACAGTCCGGTCAGGACGTTCGCGGTTCGTGTTGCAGACCCTGCCGGAGACCGACTTCCCAGACATCACGGCGGGTGAGATGCCCCATGTCTTCAGCCTGCCATCTGGTGATCTGAAGCGCCTGATCGACAAGACCCAGTTCGCTGTCTCGACCGAGGAGACGCGCTATTACCTGAATGGCATCTATTTCCACACGCTCGAGGTTGACGGCAAGGCGCTGCTGCGGGCTGTCGCCACTGACGGGCATCGTCTGGCGCGTGTCGAGACACCTGCGCCAGCCGGCGCTGCGGGCATGCCCGGCGTCATCGTGCCGCGCAAGGCCGTTTCCGAGATCCAGAAGCTGCTCGAGGGCGGCGATGCCTCGGTGGAGGTGCAGCTCTCGGCCACCAAGATCAAGGTCACGGTGGGAGATGTCGTGCTGACCTCGAAGCTGATCGACGGCACCTTCCCCGACTATGGCCGGGTCATCCCGTCCGGAAACGACAAGCAGCTCTGGGTCAACCGGTCCGAGTTCGCCATTTCGGTCGATCGTGTCTCCACCATTTCGTCAGAGCGCGGACGCGCCGTGAAGCTGTCGATGGCGGAAGGGCGCATCACGCTTGCCGTGACAAACCCTGATTCAGGGTCTGCAACAGAGGAGATGGAAGTCACCTATGATGCGAGTCCGCTCGATATCGGATTCAATGCCCGCTATCTGCTCGACATCATGGGGCAGCTCGACAGCGACACGGCGCTGTTCAAACTCGCCGATCCCGGCTCGCCGACCGTCATCCAGGACCGTGAGGGCGCCAGCGCGCTCTATGTGCTGATGCCGATGCGGGTGTAGGACGGGCGCGTCCGATCACGGCCCAAGCAGGTCGATCAGCGGGGGAATCAACGGCTCGTCAGCCGGCGGCATGGCAAGGTCACGCAGCTTGCCGGGCCTGACCCATCTTATCGCCTGCATCTCCTGCGGGACTGGCACTCCCTCCCACCTGCGGCAGACATAGAGCGGCATCAGGAGATGAAATTCCTCATAAGCGTATGAGGCGAAGGTGAGTGGAGCCAGGCAGGCCTCCTTCACGTCGATCCCGAGTTCTTCCCTGAGTTCACGGATCAGGGCCCGTTCCGGCCGTTCACCGGCCTCGAGCTTGCCGCCTGGAAATTCCCACAGGCCCGCCAGCGCCTTGCCTTCGGGGCGCTGTGTGACCAGCACCCGGTTGTCCGCATCGATGAGCGCGCAGGCAACGACCAGGGTGAGTTTCATGACAGGCGGCCCTTGTCGAGCGGCAGACGCAATGCGCCCGTGACAATGGCGACACCGCACAGGACGATCACGCCGCCGATGACCTGGCGGGCCAGCAATGTTTCGCCCAGAACCGTGACGCCGATGGCGATGGCAAAGGTCGGCACGAGATACCCGGTCATGGAGGCCTTTGCCGGGCCTGCCGCGCGCAACAGCCGCATGAACAGGGCAATCGGAACTGCTGTTGCCATCACGCCGAGGCCCAGCAGCGCCCAGACATGGTTTGATGCCTGCGCAAATCCGGCACTGCCGAAGCTCAGAAGGGCGAGCGCCGTCGCGAACACGGCGGAGAAGGACTGTTGCCCGAGCGCGAGGCGCATGGGGTCAGCCGTGGGGATGCGGCGGACATAGACATTGGCGATGGCATAGCAAAGGGTCAGCGCCAGCATGGCCAGCGCGCCGAAGGCACTCGCGCCGCCTGTCAGGGCCGCCGGGCCGATCAGCAAGGCGACGCCGACCATGCCGATGGCAAGCCCGCCAAGGCGCGCGCCATCAAGGCGTTCGCCTGAGAGGAACTGGTGCGCCAGCAGCGCATTCATCAGCGGCCCGGACGCCTGGATCAGCGCCGCCGGGCCTGTGTCCATGCGCTCGAGCGCCAGCACGACGAGAATGTTCGGCACCCAGCCGTTCAGCGTGCCGATGATCGCCCAGTCCCGCCATTCGCGGCCCTTGGGCAGGACCGATTGACCCAGCCACAGGATGATGGGCAGCAGTGCGAGCGTGCCGATGATGGCGCGCAGGCTGGCCAGCGCGAGGGGCGACAACTCGCCATTGATCAGCTTGATGAAGAGGAAGGATGTCGCCCATGTCGCCGAGGCGATGATGAGGTGCGTCAGGACGAATGTCCGGCTGGGCGCAGAGCCTACCTTAGCCGCAGCCTCGCTCACGAACGGTAATCGCCGTTGATCTCGACATAGGCCTTGGTCAGATCGCAGGTCCAGACTGTCGCGCGGCCCTTGCCGAGGCCCATCGTGACTCTCACGGCCAGATCCTGACCTTGCATGTAGGCCGTGGTCGCGGCTTCCGAATAGGCCGGGTCGCGGGCGCCTGCCGTCGCAACCCGGATGTCGCCGAAAAAGATGTCGAGCTTGTCGCGATCCGCGGGCTCGCCGGCCTTGCCGATGGCCATGACGATGCGGCCCCAGTTGGCGTCCTCGCCGGCAATCGCGGTCTTGACCAGCGGTGAATTGGCAATCGAGAGCGCCACCCGCTTGGCGGAGGCGTTCGAGACGGCACCTTCAACCGTGACGCCCACGAACTTGCGCGCGCCTTCGCCATCGCGAACGACCATGTGCGACAGTTCGAGCAACAGGCTGGCGAGCGCTGTCCTGAAGGCAGAGGCGCGCCTGTCACCGGCACTTTCGATGCGGGGCGCGCCATGCCGCGCCGCAGCCTGGGTGGCGAACACCAGAAGGGTGTCGGAGGTCGAGGTGTCGCTGTCGACGGTGATGGCGTTGAAGCTGGTCTTGACGCTGGCCGAGAGCATGGCCTGCAGGGCGGCGTGGGAGATCGGCGCGTCGGTGAAGACATAGGACAGCATCGTCGCCATGTCCGGCGCGATCATGCCCGCGCCCTTGGCGATGCCCACAAGGTTCACAAGGGTGTCGCCGAGCCTGACCGTGCGCACGGCAACCTTGGGGTAGGTGTCGGTCGTCATGATGGCGCGGGCGGCTTCGAGCCATGGGCCATCCTTTGCGGTCCTGGCGCAGGAATCCAGCACGCCCTCGAACTTGGTCGCATCAAGCGGCTCGCCGATCACGCCGGTTGAGGAGATGAACACCTCACCCAGCTTGCAGCCGACGGCTTTCGCGGCAATGTCGGCGGTGAATTTCACCGCCTGGCGGCCTTTCAGGCCCGTGAAGGCATTTGCATTGCCCGAGTTGACCACGAGCGCACGGGCCTTGCCGGCCCGGAGCGCCTCCCGGCACCATTCCACAGGCGCGCCGGGGCACCTGGATGTGGTGAACACACCGGCGACCTCTGTGCCAGGTGCGAGAACCGCCAGGAACACATCGCGACGGTTTTTGTAGCGGATGCCCGCTTCAGCCGTGGCGAAGGTCACGCCCTCGATGGCGGGCGCATCCGGGTATGATGTCGGTGCAAGCGGCGAAACGGGCACGTCCTTGCCAGCCATGGACCTTCTCCGGAATTGTCTGCCAATTGTTCCCAGCAAGCCTTCAAGGCTTCGGCTGGTCGAGCCGCTCGAGTTTCAAGGCGCCGCGCAGCCCCACCACGATGTCCTGCTGGGCCTTGCGGACCAGATAGGTCTCGATTTCACCCTTCACATCCTCGAATTTCGGGAAGGGCTTGGCGCGCCTGTCCTCGACCTTGATGACATGCCAGCCGAACTGGGTCTGCACAGGCTCGGAGACATCACCAGGTTTGAGCTGGAAGGCCATGGCCGCAAACTGGGGCACCATGCGGTCCTGTGTGAAGTAGCCCAGATCACCGCCCTCCTTGCCCGAGCCGGGATCCTTGGACAGCTCCGCGGCGACCTTGGCGAAATCCTCGCCGGTGCGGACACGGGCCAGCGCCGCCTTGGCCTCATCCTCCTTCTCGACAAGGATGTGACGGGCGCGGACTTCCTCTTCCGGCTTCATCGTCTTCATCGTGTCGTCATAGAGCTTGCGGGCGGCCTCAGGCGTGGCGGCTGTCTTTGATTCCCGTGCGATGAACTCGTCCATCAGCACCTTCTGCCGGAAATAGGCGAGGCGCGTGGCAAATTCCGGCGCGTCCATCACCTTGGCGCGTTCTGCGGCGCGTGCCCCGATCTTGAGGTCGGCCAGATAGCCGATCAGATAGTCGCGCTTCTGGGCGGGAGGCACCTGCGCGATCCGCTCGCCGAGATCTTCGCCAGCCAGCGCGATTTCAAGCTCGGTGATGTCGATGCCGTCGATCCGGGCGACAACCTTGTCGGCTTGTGCGTAAGCAGGTGCCGAACACAGGCTGACGGCAAGCGCCAGAGCGGCCAGAGGCAAGCGCAGATGGCCAGTTCGGGTACGAATCATCTTTCGATCCTCTATCGGTTGGCGGTTTTCATGACACCTGCCAGCCCCGAAAGCGCTTGGCAACCCTTGGCAACTCGTGGACCTGCATGCACTGCTTCACCATCCTGTCAGCCGCGTGGTCTTTTGCCAGTGCTGGAATGCACCTGTTATCTCGTCAACCCCTTGTGCAGACAGAACCTCTTGTGAAAACAGAACCTCTTGTGAAAACAGGCATGGCACCCCCACATAACGTGTGCCGCTGGACCACGACGCCTTGCGGCTGTATGCGTGCGCGCAGCATATCTGATGGACTTACCAAGGCTGCCCGGCCTAGCCCCGCGTGCCTGATGATGATGAAAGACACCGCATGTTAGGCGCGCTCGCAAAGAAGCTGTTCGGTTCGGTCAATGACCGGCGTGTGAAGGCTTATCGTCCAAGGGTCGAGGCGATCAATGCTCTGGAGAGCGAGATCGCGAAACTGAGCGATGACGAGCTCAAGGCGCGGACCGTGCAGTTCCGCGAACAGCTTGCCGCAGGCAAGACGCTCGACGACATTCTCGTGCCAGCCTTCGCCACCGTGCGCGAGGCGGCCAAGCGCACGCTGGGCCAGCGCCACTACGACGTGCAGCTCATCGGTGGCATCGTGCTGCATGAGGGCTCCATTGCCGAAATGAAGACCGGCGAAGGCAAGACGCTGGTGGCGACGCTGGCTGTCTATCTCAACGCCCTGGCCGGCAGGGGTGTCCATGTCATCACCGTGAATGACTATCTCGCCAGCCGTGACGCGGCCTGGATGAACCAGATCTACAGCTTCCTTGGCATGACCACCGGCGTGATCGTGCATGGTCTCGATGACGAGCAGCGCCACGCCGCCTACGCCGCCGACATCACCTACGGCACCAACAACGAATTCGGGTTCGACTACCTGCGCGACAACATGAAGTACGAGTTCGCACAGATGGTCCAGCGCGGGCACAGCTACGCCATCGTCGATGAGGTCGATTCCATTCTCGTCGACGAGGCCCGCACCCCGTTGATCATCTCAGGACCAACCGAGGACCGCTCAGACCTTTATGTCACGATCGACGCGCTGATCCCGAGCCTGACCAAGGCGGACTACGACCTTGACGAAAAACAGCGCCAGGTCTCGCTGACCGAAGTCGGGACCGAGCGTATCGAGAACCTCGTGCGCGAGGCGGGCCTGCTGAAGGAGGGCGGGCTGTACGAGGCGCACAATGTCACCATCGTGCATCACATCAACCAGGCGCTCAGGGCGCACACGCTGTTCACCCGTGACAAGGACTACATCGTCCGTGACAACGAGGTCGTGATCATCGACGAGTTCACGGGCCGCATGATGCCCGGCCGACGGTTCTCCGAAGGCCTGCACCAGGCCCTTGAAGCCAAGGAGCGGGCACAAATCCAGCCGGAGAACGTGACGCTCGCGTCCATCACCTTCCAGAATTATTTCCGGCTCTATGAAAAGCTGGGCGGCATGACAGGCACCGCGGCCACGGAAGCCGACGAGTTCCAGCAGATCTACAAGCTCGATGTGGTCGAAATTCCGACCAATGTGCCGGTCGAGCGCGTCGACGAGGACGATTCGGTCTATCGCACCTTCGAGGAAAAGGTCGGCGCGATCATCGTCGAGCTGGAAAAAGCCTCGGCCCGGATGCAGCCGGTGCTGGTCGGCACGGCCTCGATCGAGAAATCCGAGCTGGTGGCGGAACTGCTGATCAAGGCGGGCTACAAGCAGCTCGACTTCACCCAGACCGACGTGCTGGATTCGCTTTACAAAGCCGCCCGCGACGGCAAGGCCACCAAGCAGTTCGCTGTGCTCAACGCCCGCTTCCACGAGCAGGAGGCCTATATCGTGGCGGAGGCCGGTGTTCCCGGCGCGATCACCATCGCCACGAACATGGCCGGCCGCGGCACCGACATCAAGCTCGGCGGCTCGGTCGACATGCGCATCAAGGCCGAGACAGCCGGGATGGAGGATGGCCCGGACAAGGAGGCGAAGATCGCCGCCATCAAGGCCGAGGTCGAGCGCTTCCGGCAGATCGTGCTGAACGCGAAGGAAGACGTCGAGATCGAACCGGCCAAGGGTTCGCGCGCGGCCAAGACCATGACCATGCCGGGCGGGCTCTACATCATCGGCACCGAGCGCCACGAGAGCCGCCGGATCGACAACCAGTTGCGTGGCCGCTCCGGCCGCCAGGGCGATCCGGGCCGCTCCAAGTTTTTCCTGTCGCTGCAGGACGACCTGATGCGCATCTTCGGGTCTGACCGGATGGACGGCATGTTGCAGAAGCTCGGCCTGCAGGAAGGCGAGGCGATCATCCATCCGTGGATCAACAAGGCCGTGGAGAAGGCGCAAGGCAAGGTCGAGGCCCGCAACTTCGACATGCGCAAGAACATCCTGAAATACGACGACGTGATGAACGACCAGCGCAAGGTGGTGTTCGAACAGCGGCGTGACTTCATGCGTCAGGCCTCCATCCGCGAGACCATCAATGAGATGCGCAGTCAGGTTGTCGATGACGTGGTGCGCCATCACATCCCTGAGGACGCGTATCCCGAGCAGTGGGACATTCCCGGCCTCAAGACAGAGGTGCTGGCCTCGCTCAATCTCGACCTGCCTGTCGACGCGTGGGCCAAGGAAGACGGCATCGCCGATGAGGAGATGCGCGAGCGTCTCCTGAAGGCTGCCAATGACGACTATTCCGCGCGTGTCGAGCGCAACGGCGAGGACGTCATGACCTATGTCGAGAAGCAGGTTCTGCTGCAGATGCTCGACCACCTCTGGCGCGAGCATCTGGTGACACTCGAACACCTGCGGCAGGTCGTGGGCTGGCGCGGGCTGGCCCAGCGCGATCCGCTCAATGAATACAAGTCCGAAGCGTTCCAGCTCTTCGACGGTTTGATCGATGCCCTGCGCGAGAAGGTGACAAGCCAGCTCATGCGGGTGGAGGTGCGGTTCGAGGAGCCGCCGGCTGACGCGCAGCCCGCTCTCGGGCAAGCGCCGTTCCCGGCATCGTCAATGGAGCAGGCAGCCATGTTCGCGCCCGCAGAATCTGTCGAAGCATCGCAGCGCAACCCGCTGGACCCATCGACCTGGGGCCGCGTGGGCCGCAACGAGGCCTGCCCTTGCGGCTCGGGCAAGAAGTTCAAGCATTGCCACGGGCAGTTCGCCTGATGGCGGGCGGATGTCGCAATGTCTGACACTGTGACAATCGGAGACGAACTGGCAGTGAACGTGGTCTGGAATGCAGATGATGCTGCGATTTATGCCCGCACACTGCAGATCGCACAAAGCGCATTGATCGGCTCCAGCGGACAGCGATGGACAACAGCTTCGCGTCTGGCTGCAGCCCTGGTGCCCGGGATCACTGTGTTTGTTCTGACCCTTTCACCCTTTTGGGCAACGCTGGCCTCACTGGCTGGTGCGGTCGCTGCGGTCGGCGGGCAATGGGCCTACTACTTTGACGGGCGAGGAAATCGTGCCGTCGAACGATTGTTTGCCGCCGATCCCGACACGTATCCAGCCCGGAAGGTCACGCTCGGCACATCTGAACTCAAAGAGGTCAGTGACAGTATGTTCTGGTGTGTCGCATTGGCGAAGATCAAACGTATCAGCCGGTCTGATGGCCTCATTTTCGTTTGGACAAGCCGTGCCGATGCACTCGCGATTCCTGAAAGATGCTTTGCCTCGACGGAGGCAGCCGACAGGTTTTTCAGCGCCCTTCAAGCCCGCACGACAGCGGCAGTGCAAACGACAAGCTGACCCTGCTACAAGCTCACCCTGCCGCGCGCCACCAGCGCTTTCATGCGGGCATCGTGCTCGGACCAGCCAACGCGGCTCTTGAGCTTCCTGCCGCTGGCCAGCCGTCTGGCCGCCTGCTGCGTGCCGATGGCGATGCCCATGCGGGTCACATCGGAGCGGAAGCCGAATGTGGGTTCGGGAACAATACCCGTGACCTGATAGCCGACGGAGGCAAGGTGGCTGCGGACCTGCTGGCAATAGCGGACGGACAGCACCGAGAACCGGCGCTCGTTGTGACCGGCGCGGTACTTCATCACGGCGGTGCAGATGTCACCGTCGGCAAGCCGCCAGGCCTGGGCCAGGTAGCGCACGCCCAGCCTGATATTGGTTTCCGGAACCGCAAGGTCCTCGAGGGTTCCCGTGAAGCCGAGCATACGGGCCGTGGGAGGCATGACCTGCATCAAGCCGATTTCGCCTGCAGCCCCGCGGGCACCGGGCTTGTAGGCGCTTTCGGTGCGCATCACGGCATCGGCGATTTCAGGCGGCAGGCCAGCCTTGACGGCCTCACGCGCTGACATGGCCCGGAAACTGTCAGGCGATGATGACGGGACGGGTTCCGCCTGCGCCGCGGCGCAGGACATGCAAAGCACCATCAATGTCGTGTAGACTGCCGGACGCCGGTGTGTTGTCGCAATCAGCGCTGCGAAGGGCCACATCGACCCGTCAGTTCGTGGTCTGGCTTGCCGACACCTGTTCAGCTGTCGCTGACGATTGGCGTCCTGCAACCGTGACGGACTGAGGACGTGGGGCGACCGAGGCTTGCGGCGTCGGAGCACGGGCCGTCGGTCTGGCGGCAGGTGCGGCCTCTGGCAAGGGCGCGGCAGCTTCAGGCTGGGACGCCGCAAACGGGTTGAATGACAGGACACGCTGCAGCACGGACGGCGAGGCTGCTTCGGCTGCAGGGGCGACAGGTGCAGAAGCGGAATTTGCAGCCGCTGCGGTCCGCGTGACGGTCGTTGTCGCAGATGATGCAAGCTGGCGCGAAGGTGTGGTTGGCGGCGTGACGCGAGGAGTTGCGGCCACAACCGGTGCGGCTGCAGATGCCGCCGCAACAGCGGAAGACGTTGCCTGGCGCGGGCGCCCCGGTGACTCAACGGCAATTTCCTGCGGCCCGGCGACCACCGCATCGGGGCGGCTGACGCCGACGGCACGAGAGCCCCATGCCGCCTTCTGTTCGAGCACTTCCGGCCCGCTGGCCATCAGGATCTGGGTGAAAGCCTGGTGCTGGCCGCCATCCTGGTAGACGACGCGCACGGCCGGTGTGCCCTTGGCCACAAGCGCTGCGACCTCGGCCTCGTCGGTGCGGTTCTTTTGCGCGGCTGCGGCGGCGATCTGCTGCCTTGACGGATCTTCGCGGCAATCCTCGGTGCGGTTGAACGCATAGCGCGCCTGGCAGACGGAAACTTTCGGGACGGCACGCGCCACCTCGAACATGTCCGAGCCCTCCTTCAGGTTGCGCCAGAAGGGCATGTTGGGGTCATAGCGATGGCGCGCCAGGTTCTGCGCCGTCATGCGAAAAGGCATGGCCTGCATCTGCACGGCCTGCTGGCCGCCATTGTGGGCCTCGCGGACAATGGCATAGATTTCGGCGATCTGGTCGTCGCTCATCGAGTAGCAGCCCGATGACGAGCAGGCACCGTGAACCATCAGATGCGCACCCGTGCGGCCATGCGCCCGGTCGAACTGATTGGGGAAACCCATGTTGAACGACAGGTAAAACGCCGAGTTCGGGTTCATCTGTGCAGGTGTGATGCTGTAAAAACCCTCTGGGGCCTGACGATCACCCTCGCGCTTTTTGGGTCCGAGCTGGCCGGACCAGCGGCACATCGGATACGTCTTGAGCAGCTTGTACTGCCCGTCAGTGGCCATTTTCCAGATTTCGAGTTCCGACTCCTTCTTGAAGGAACGGATCAGGACGGGATTGGCCTTGTTCATGCCCTTCTCTGACATCAGCGCCATCACCTCGTTGGGGATGGGAATGCTGTGACGCGCCGCGCCGCGCTGCCTGCTTTCCTCACAGGAGGCAAGTGTCAGCGACAGAGCGACAATGAGTGACAGTGGCAGCAGACGCACGATCGATGATCCCAAAACAGCGTCCCGAACCGGGACGGTGAAGACATGAAGCCAAGTTAAACCTGTTAGCCTTGCTTGTTCCTTACCACAAGGTCGACCAACCTGTCGTCATGGTCAACACATCCTTAACGCCGATTGTATGGCAAGATGGCAGATGAAGATCAGACCAGCTTGCGCCCGATGGCCAGAAACTTGTCGGCACGCTGGCTCCGAAGCTGCTCGGGCGTGAGGTTGGACAGATCTGCCAGCGCCGATGACATGGCATGTCCGGCCTTGGCGATGGCTTCTGCAGGCGCGCGGTGGGCCCCGCCCGCCGGCTCGCTGACGATACGGTCGATCACGCCAAACCGCAGCAGATCCTGCGCCGTGATCTTCATGCCGGTCGCCGCATCCTGGGCGCGGGATGCGTCGCGCCAGAGGATCGACGCGGCGCCTTCAGGCGAAATCACCGAGTAGATCGCGTGCTCGAGCATCAGCACTCGGTTGGCCGTGGCGATCGCAATCGCGCCGCCAGAGCCACCCTCGCCGATGATCAGGGAGATGTTGGGGGTGCCAAGACCAAGGCAGGCTTCGGTTGAACGGGCAATGGCCTCGGCCTGCCCGCGCTCCTCTGCCTCGATGCCCGGGAAGGCCCCTGCCGTGTCGATGAAGCACAGGACGGGGAGCGAGAAACGCTCCGCCAGTTCCATGAGCCTGATGGCCTTGCGGTAGCCTTCCGGCTTGGCCATGCCGAAATTGTGTTTCAGGCGCGTTTCGGTGCTCGCGCCCTTCTCCTGGCCGATGACGCAGACGGCCTCTCCCTCGAAGCGTCCGAGACCTCCGATGATGGCCTCGTCCTCCCCAAAGCCCCGGTCGCCTGCCATGGGCGTGAAATCGGTGATCAGTTGCGAGCAGTAATCGACGAAATGCGGGCGATCCGGATGACGCGCGACCTGGGTCTTCTGCCAGGGTGTCAGGGCTGCATAGAGGGCTTTCAGAGACTGGTCCGACTTGACCTCGAGCCGGGCGATATCATCGCCGATGGCGACAGCGTCGCCACTGGCCGCCATCACCTTCATCTCGTCGATCTTAGCCTCAAGGTCCGCAACGGGCTTTTCGAAATCGAGATATCGTCTCATGTGAGAATTGATCCGCCGACGTGCTCTGCGGCCTGTGAGATGCCGACTGTTGATCGATTTGCCGCTGGTGTGGCGGCGTCAGATGTCTGTGTCAAGGCGAGGACATTCCATGGGCATCATCTGCGTGTGCCTTGCGGCCCGCGCTGGGGGCGGGGGACGGCAGCGGAGCCAGAACCTGCCTAAGCGCAAAAGCACGGCGGTTCTTGGCGGGCGCGCGCCTGTAGAACTGCTTGGTCGCGTCGATGACATGGACGCCGGAAAAGGGCAGGCCAAGCCCGGCGCCGACCTTTTCCCACGCTGCGGCAGAGCGCAGGATCGACTGGCGGGCCAGCGGGGGAGCAAACAGCGCTTCGGCCCAGTTCTCGGGCGCAAACAGTGTTGCCCGCATCAGGCTTTCAAGCTGGCTGCGCGAAAACGGGCGGCCATGGCCGAAAGGGGTGCCATCCACCCGTGCCCAAAGCCCGCGCCGGTTTGGCGCAATCAGCATGAGCCGGCCGCCGGGCGCCAGCACCCGCCAGCATTCAGCCAGCAACTCTTCGGCGTTCTCGCTCGATTCAAGCGCATGGACCAGCAGCACGCGGTCAACGGATGCGTCATCAAGGGGCAGCAACAGCGGATCGACGAGCACGGAGGCAGACGGACCGTCCTGCGGCCAGTTCACGACACCTTGCGTGGCAGGCATGAATGCCAGGGAGCGTTCTGCACTGTCGCGCAGAAGCGACAGGTAGGGAACCGCATAGCCGACCCCGACCAGCCTGGTACCGCTCAGGTTGTCCCAATGGCGCAGCACGGCACGCCCGATGAAACGTCTTGCGACGTGTCCCAGAGGGCTTGCATAAAAACTGCGAAGATCGACGACATCCGTGCTCATCCGGTCTCAACATTGGCGTGTTGCTGGACAAGTGCAAGGGGTTGATGGACAGAGCAGGGGCTGGCCCGCATGATGGGCCCGCAAATTCCTGTTCAGAGGGTGCCGTCCGTGTCCATCGAGCTTCATGTCTTTCGCACCTTGTCCGACAATTGCGGGGCCTTGCTCCACGACAGCGCCACGGGATTGTGTGCTGCGGTCGATGCACCCGATGCCGGGCAAGTCCATGCCGCCGCCATCGCAAAGGGCTGGACGATCAGTCATCTGTTCATCACCCATGAACATGCCGACCATGTCCAGGGCGTGGCTGAACTGTCGCGCCGCACCGGCTGCACGGTGATCGGGCCGGCGCTGGCAGCAGAAGCCACGTCTGTTGATCGTGTCGTCGGCGAAGGCGACCGGGTCGATTTCGGCGGCCATGTGTTCGAGATCTGGGCAACGCCAGGCCATGCGGCGGGGCATGTCACCTGGGTGTCGCGCGGAGCAAGCCTCGCGCTGGTCGGGGATGTGGTGTTCGTGATGGGATGCGGCCGGCTGTCAGGCGACACGGCAGCGCCGATGTGGCGCTCGATCTCGCGGATCGCTGATCTGCCTGATGATGTCAGGCTGGTCACGGGCCATGACTATACCTGGAGCAATGCCCGTTTTGCCCGCGCCATGGAACCTGGCAATGCAGCTGTTGCCGTGCGAGCGGCCGAGGCTGAGCGCCGTGCGGCGGTAGGTGACTTCTGGGCTGTGACCAGTGTGGGTGAGGAAAAGGCCACCAATCCTTATTTCCGCGCAGGCGAGGCCGCGCTGATGGCGGCCACGGGAGCCGCTGATGCAGGTGCCTGCTTTGCGCGCCTCCGCCAGATGAAAAACGATTTCAAGGGCTGACGTTTCATGTTTGCAACAGACACAGACGGGTTGAGCGCCGCCGAGGTTGTGGCGCTGCTCGGCCTCAAGGCGCACCCTGAAGGTGGTTTTTACAGGGAAACATACCGCGATGCCGAGGTTGATTCCGGCGGACGTGCTGCCTCGACCGCCATCTATTACCTGCTTGGCGTGGGCGAGGTGTCGGAATGGCACCGGGTCGATGCGGCGGAGGTCTGGCACTGGTATGGGGGCGCGCCGATGGTCATCACCATGTCGCCAGATGGCCATGATGCTGAGGCGCATCATCTGGGACCGGACCTGCGCATGAGGCAGCGCCCGCAACTGGTCGTGCCGGCCAACTGGTGGCAGACGGCGACAAGTCTCGGCCGCTGGACGCTTGTGGGCTGCACGGTTGCGCCGGGCTTTGATTTCAAGGGGTTCGAGATGGCCCCGCCCGGCTGGCGTCCCGTGCCAAGAGGAACATCGAACTGATCAGGCCGAGGGTTTGCGCGAGGCGATGACCGCGCCTGCCACGATCAGGGCGCAGGCCGCGGCAAGGGTCCATGTCAGGGGTGCGGCTCCTGTCGCAACCAGCGCCAGTGTCGAGATGACGGGCGCTGCATAGGACGCGACACCCAGCAGGCGGATGTCGCCCTGTTTCATGCCGATGTCCCACACGAAGAAAGCCAGCCCGACCGGCCCGAGGCCAAGTGCCAGCAGGGCAAGCCAGCCGGAAGCCGTCGGCGTCACGGTTGTCTCGAAGGCCAGGTGG
>JANMHN010000088.1:0-10783 GCA_031375185.1 Allobosea sp.
TCATGCTCGCCTTCATCCTGCGCCGTATCGGGCAAGCCGTTCTGGTTCTCCTCACGGTCGCGCTGATTTCGTTTTCGCTGTTCCGCTTTGTCGGTGATCCGACCCAGCAGATGACCAGCCAGGACACAACGCTGGAAGAGCGGCTCCAGATCAGGAAGAATCTCGGGCTTGATGACCCGGTGATCATGCAGTTCGTCCGTTTTGTCGGCAACGCAGCCCGTTTCGACTTCGGCGTCAGCTACCAGAACCGGCAACCCGTCGCCAAGCTGATCGGAGACCGTTTCCCGGCCACGATGGAACTGGCCTTCGCCTCTGCCATGCTGGCCATGTTTCTCGGCATCCCGATGGGTGTCATCGCGGGATTGAAGCCCAACTCGCTTCTGGCTCAGTTTTTCCAGACCGTTTCGCTGGTCGGAATCTCGCTGCCCACATTCCTGATCGGGATTCTGCTGATCTTCGTGTTTTCCGTCACGCTCGGCCTTCTGCCGTCGTTTGGGCGTCAAGGCGTCGTCAATTTCACCTATTGGTCAACCGGTTTCCTGACCGTTGATGGCTGGCGGTCGCTGTTGCTGCCGTCGATCACGCTCGGACTGTTCCAGATGACGCTGATCATGCGGCTGGTGCGCTCGGAAATGATGGAGGTGCTGCGCACCGACTACATCAAGTTCGCCAAGGCGCGGGGCCTGAGCGCCCGTGCGGTGAACTATCGGCACGCTCTCAAGAACACGCTCATTCCGGTCATCACCATCATCGGGCTCAATCTTGGGGCCGTAATCGCTTTCGCCATCATCACCGAAACAGTCTTCCAGTGGCCCGGCATGGGCCTGATGTTCCTCCAGGCCGTGCAGAGCGTCGATATTCCGATCATGTCCGCCTATCTTCTCCTGGTGGCGTTCCTATTTGTCATGATCAACCTGATCGTCGACCTTCTGTATGTGGCGGTTGATCCGCGCATCCGGGTCTCCGGCAAGGCCGCCTGAGGAGCATCTGATGTCAGCACCTCCTCACGTTGGCGATGCAGCAGTGCCGGTGGCGGGCGTCAAACCGCCCTCCATCACGATGCGTTTTTTCCAGTCGGACCTGTGGCATTCGTTCACGCGTTCATGGCTCACGATGACGGCTGCCTTCATCACCTTCGTCATGATCTTTTCCGCCATCTTCGCCCATCAGATTGCACCCAACGATCCGTTCAACCTGGCGTCACTCAGCCTGCTCGATGGAGGCAAGCCTCCCTTCTGGCTGGCGGATGGCGAATGGCGCTTTCCGCTGGGTACCGACCAGCAAGGGCGCTGCGTCCTGTCATCCATCCTGTTCGGCATGCGGATTTCGCTGATCGTCGGCTTTCTCGGCGTGGTTCTGGCGGCCACCATCGGCATCACACTGGGGCTGATTTCGGGCTATGTGGGCGGAAGCATCGACAGCGTGATCATGCGCATCGCCGATGTGCAGCTGACGTTTCCCGCCATTCTGATCGCGCTGCTCATCGACGGCACCATGCGGGCCCTTGTTGGAACGGCGAAATCGGAAGTCCTGGTGTTCTGGGTGCTGGTTGTCTCCATCGGATTATCGTTCTGGGTCCAGTATGCCCGCACCGTGCGCGGCACGACCATGGTGGAACGCAACAAGGAATATGTGCAGGCGGCGCGGCTGATCGGCCTTGGGCAGACCACGATCCTGTTCCGGCATGTGCTGCCCAATGCGATCGGGCCGGTACTCGTCATCGTCACCATCAACATGGCGCTGGCGATCATCACCGAAGCGACCTTGTCGTTCCTCGGCGTCGGGCTGCCGCCCACCGAGCCTTCCCTCGGCACGCTGATCCGCATCGGCAACGAGTTCCTGTTCTCGGGAGAATGGTGGGTCGTGATCTTTCCGGGGCTGACACTGGCGGCGCTGGTTCTTGCCATCAACCTTCTGGGTGACTGGCTGCGCGACGCACTGAATCCGAAACTGCGGTGACCTGCCCTGAAAATGGGCCATCAGCCTGTTTTGATGCAGAGCGACGATACAATTGCATCGGCGCATGGGTGACAGACGCAGGCAGACGCTCTAGTTTGCTGCTCAGCCTTCGCCTTTGCGCGAAGAAACATGAGGTTGGGAGACTGACATGACACCTTTCAAGACACTTGCGACGGTTGGCGCGCTGATGGCCGCCACGTTCCTGACCACTGTGGCCGCTGATGCCAAATCACTGCGCTGGGCCCGCTCACAGGATGCGACAACCCTTGATCCGCACTCCGGTAACACGGGTCCGAACCATGTGCTGATGCACAACATCTATGAGCCGTTGGTCATCCGGGCCTTCGACGGCAAGATGAGCGGTGCCCTTGCCACATCGTGGCGTGTGCTTCCGACCGATCCGACAGTGTGGGAATTCAAGCTCCGCCCGAACGTCAAGTTCCACAACGGCAATGCCTTCACCGCCGATGACGTCGTGTTTTCGATGAAGCGTGCGTTGAAGCCTGCTGCCGACATGAAATCACTGCTGGTTTCGGTCGAGGACGTCATCAAGGTCGATGACCTGACCGTGCATTTCAAGACCAAGGGTCCGAACCCGCTGCTGGTCAACAACCTGACCAACCTGTTCATCATGGACAAGGAGTGGAGCGAGGCCAACAACGCGGGCGATCCGCAGAACCTGCGTGAAAAGGTCGAGAATGGCGCAACCCGCCAGGCTGTCGGCACCGGCGCTTTCCAGCTTGTCACCCGCGAGCCAGATGTGCGCACCGTGATGCGAACCTATGCGGGCCACTGGGGTGCGGGCGAAGCCAACCACGGCATCACCGAGATCGTCTATCGTCCGATTCCGGAAGCGGCCACCCGCGTCGCGGCGCTGCTGTCAGGCGAAATCGACTACCTTCAGGATGTGCCCGTCCAGGACATCGCGCGGCTCCAGACCTCGAATGGCATCCGCGTCAATCCCGGCCCGGAAAATCGGCCGATCTTTCTGGGCATGAACATCGGGGCAGCGGAGCTGAAATCCTCGGACGTGAAGGGCAAGAACCCGTTTGCCGACGTGCGCGTGCGCCAGGCTGTGAACACCGCGATCAACCGTGAAGCGATCCAGCGCGTGACCATGCGTGGCCAGTCCACTCCTCTGGGCGTCATCGCCACGCCGTTCATCAACGGCTACACCAAGGAGCTCGACACCTGGCCGAAATATGATGTCGCCGCCGCAAAGAAGCTGTTGGCCGATGCCGGCTATCCGAATGGCTTTACGGTCACGCTTCACTGCACGAACGACCGCTACGTGAACGATGAAGGCATCTGCCAGTCGGCCGTCTCGATGCTGGGCCAGATCGGCATCAAGACCACGCTCGTGGCGCAGTCGCTTCGCGTGCATTTCCCCGGTGTCCAGAAGACCGAGTATGACTTCTTCCTGCTCGGCTGGGGCATCCCCACCTTCGACAGCCACTACATCTTCAATGACCTGTACCGCACCAAGACGCCAAATGCCGGCACCTGGAACGGAACCGGCCTGTCGAATGCCGCCCTTGATGCCCAGATCGACAGCCTGAATTCCGAGATCGATCCGGCCAAGCGTAATGCGACGATCGCCTCGATCTGGAAGTGGATCAAGGAAAACGACGTCTATGCGCCGATCCACATGCAGTTCATCGCGGGTGCCATGCGCTCGGAGTGGAACATCCCGACGGATGTCGAGAACACGCCGAAGATGCGGTTCCTGAACGCCCGCGGTTCCTGATCCTGGATCCTGCAAGAGGCCGGGATGGGCAGGTTTCGGCCCCTCCCGGCCATCTTCTTTTCTGAACCCGTTTTTCCTCGCGACATTCAGGAGCCCCGCACCCCATGCTGGCTTACCTCCTTCGAAGCCTGACACAGGCCACGCTGGTGATGCTGGCGGTCGCGTTCATCGCGTTCTCCATGTTCCGCTATGTCGGTGATCCTGTCGCCTCCATCGTCGGGCAGGATGCCACGTTGAAGGACAGGCAGGAACTGACGGAATCACTCGGGCTGAATGACCCTTTTCCGTTGCAATTCGCGCGTTTTCTCGGAAATGCCGTGCAGGGTGATTTCGGCATTTCCTACCGCCAGGGACGGCCCGTCGCCGATCTGCTGATCGAGCGGCTTCCCGCCACGATCGAACTGGCCATGCTGTCCGCCATCTTCGCGCTGGTGTTCGGGCTGGGGCTTGGAATCTACGCTGCGCTCAACCGCAAGGGCGTGATCGCCAACCTGGTGATGAGCCTGTCGCTGATCGGGGTCAGCCTGCCCACATTCCTGATCGGTGTGGGCCTGATTTTCCTGTTTGCCGTGACCTTGCGCTGGCTGCCGTCGTTCGGGCGCGGCGATGTGGTGTTCTTCGGCTGGTGGACCACGGGCCTGCTGACCGATTCAGGCCGCAAATCACTGATCATGCCGGTGCTGACACTGGGCTTTTACCAGCTCACGCTGATCATGCGTCTGGTGCGGGCCGAAATGCTCGAGGTGATGCGCACCGAATACATCAAGTTTGCCCGCGCGCGCGGCTTGTCGAGCACAGCGATCAACTTCCGCCATGCCTTGCGCAACACCATGGTCCCCGTCATCACCATCACAGGCCTGCAATTGGGTTCGGTGATCGCGTTCGCCATCGTCACGGAAACCGTTTTCAACTGGCCTGGCCTCGGCGCGCTGTTCGTCAAGGCCGTCGAGGTCGTGGATATTCCCGTCATGGCGGCCTACCTCATGTTCGTGGGTCTGGTGTTTGTCGTGGTGAACCTTGTGGTGGATACGCTGTATTTCCTTGTCGATCCGCGCCTGCGCAGCGGCGCAACCGTGCCGGCCAGATGATGCAACCAGGTGACCCAATGACCGGCCTCGCCCCACCATCGCCCACAAAGGTGCCACCGAAACTGAAAATCACCTTCAGGGAACGGGTCGCGCTGTGGCGTGATTCCGA
Source organism: Allobosea sp. (assembly GCA_031375185.1). Classification (GTDB taxonomy): domain Bacteria; phylum Pseudomonadota; class Alphaproteobacteria; order Rhizobiales; family Beijerinckiaceae; genus Allobosea. Next base: position 4,904 of record JANMHN010000088.1, read on the forward strand.
CCTGTGGCTCTCGTTCAAGTCGTCGCCGGTCGCCATCGTATCCGCCACGGTCACGCTGCTGATCATTCTCATGGCGGTGATGGCCGATGTGCTGGCGCCGCAAAACGCTTTCGATCCGGTGGCGCTCAACCTGCTTGATGGTTTTTCGCACCCGATGGAGCGAGGTGCCGGATCAGGCATGCTGTTCATCATGGGTTCGGACGAGCAGGGGCGTGATCTGTTCTCGGCGCTGTTTTACGGCACGCGCCTGTCGCTCCTGGTCGGGCTCGCATCCGTCGTGTTCTCGATGGTGGTGGGCATCGGGCTTGGCCTCGTGGCAGGCTATCTGGGCGGCCGCATCGAGATGCTGATCATGCGGGTGGCGGATATCCAGCTCTCCTTTCCGGCGATTCTGATTGCGCTTCTCATTTTCGGAGTCGCGCGCAGCCTGATCCCGCCCCAGCAATACGAAACAACCGCTGTCATCGTGATCATCGTCGCCATCGGTCTGTCGAACTGGGCGCAATATGCCCGCACCGTGCGCGCCTCCACCCTGGTGGAGCGCAACAAGGAATATGTGCAGGCCGCGCGGCTCATGGGCATCTCCGGCTTCGGCATCATGGCGCGGCATGTGCTGCCGAACGTGATGGGGCCGGTGCTGGTCATCGCCACGATCAACCTTGCGCTGGCCATCATCGAGGAGGCGACACTGTCCTTCCTCGGCGTCGGCCTGCCGATCACCCAGCCTTCGCTCGGCACGCTCATCCGCTCGGGGCAGAAGTTCCTGTTGTCAGGCGAGTGGTGGATCCTGTTCTTCCCGGCGATGATGCTGGTCATCCTCGCGCTGGCCATCAACTTGCTTGGCGACTGGCTGCGCGACGCGCTTAACCCGAAGCTGAGATGACCCGATGTATGCCGTGCCCAAGAAAAAGTGCGTGAATACCTGCGTGGAGCCAACATGAGTGAACCCGTCATTTCCGTGCGCAACCTGCAGGTCGAGTTCGTCACGCGCAGGGCGACCTTGCGCGCCATCGACGGCGTGTCGTTCGACATCGCGCGGGGCGAAGTGCTGGGCGTTGTCGGCGAGTCGGGCGCGGGCAAATCCGTAACCGGCGCGGCCATCATCGGGCTGATCGAGCCGCCTGGCCGTATCTCGGGCGGTGAAATCCTGCTCAATGGCCGCCGCATCGACAACCTGCCGCCGGACGAGATGCGCAAGATCAGGGGACGCAAGGTGGCGATGATCTTCCAGGATCCGCTGACCTCGCTCAACCCGCTGTTTCGGGTCGGCGAGCAACTGATCGAGACCATCCGCACCCATCTGCCGATGAACGAGCGGCAGGCGCGCGACCGGGCCGTCGAGTTGCTCACCGAGGTCGGCATTCCGGCACCTGAAAAGCGCATCGACGGCTATCCGCACGAGTTTTCCGGCGGCATGCGCCAGCGTGTCGTGATCGCGCTCGCCCTGTGCGCAGAACCCGATTTCATCGTGGCCGACGAGCCGACCACGGCGCTCGATGTGTCGGTGCAGGCACAAATCATTTCGCTGATCAAGAAGCTGGGCCGCGAACGTGGCATGGCGGTCATGCTGGTCACCCACGATATGGGCGTGATCGCCGAAACCGCCGACCGTGTCGCCGTGATGTATGCGGGACGGGTTGCCGAAATCGGCCCCGTCCGCGATGTCGTGCAGCGCCCGATGCATCCCTATGCCAAGGGTCTGATGGGTGCGATCCCGACGCTGGAAGCCTCGGCATCGCGACTGGTGCAGATTCCCGGTTCGATGCCGCGCCTCACCAACATTCCGCAGGGCTGCGCCTTCAACCCGCGCTGCGGCGACGTGTTTGCCCGCTGCCATGTCGACCAGCCAGTGCCCCTGCCCGTCAACGGACGGCATGTCGCCTGCCATCTGTACGACAAGACGAGTGCCGAGACGTTTTCCGCCGAGGTCAGCCGATGAGCCAGCGTCCTTATGTCGAGGTCACGGACCTCAAGAAAGTCTTTGACGTCTCGAAACCCTGGCTCAACCGGGTGCTCGAGCAATCACCCAAACAGTTCCTGAAAGCCGTCGACGGCGTCTCGTTCGACATCAAGAAGGGCGAGACATTCGCGCTGGTGGGCGAGTCCGGTTCGGGCAAATCCACCGTGGCGAAGATGGTCGTCGGCCTTCTGGGCGTGTCAGGTGGCGAGGTGACCATCGACGGCGTGTCGATGACCGACAAGAACCAGTCGGCACAGCGCGGAAAGCTGCGCCGCCGTATGCAGATGATCTTCCAGGATCCATTCGCCTCGCTCAACCCGCGCTGGCGCGTGGACCGGATCATCGCCGAACCGATCCGCGCCTTCAATGTCATCGAGGGGGAAGCGGAGATCGTTGCGCGCGTGGGGGAACTCCTCACACTCGTGGGCCTGCATCCGGATGATGGCAAGAAGTTCCCGCACGAGTTCTCCGGCGGCCAGCGCCAGCGGGTCGCCATTGCCCGTGCATTGGCATCCAATGCCGACTTCATCGTCTGCGACGAGCCAACCTCGGCGCTCGACGTGTCCGTGCAGGCGCAGATCCTCAACCTCATGCGCGATCTGCAGGAGCAGTTCGGCCTGACCTACCTGTTCATTTCACACAACCTGGCTGTCGTGCGCCACATGGCGACCCGCATCGGCGTGATGTATCTGGGCCGTCTGGTCGAGGTGTCGGAAGCCAAGGACATGTTCACCAATCCGCGCCATCCCTACACCCGCATGTTGCTGGATGCAGTGCCGGATCTGGCCATGAGCGGGCGGCAGCGCATCCCTGTTGCCGGCGAGATCCCGAACCCGATCACCCCGCCTTCGGGCTGCACCTTCCATCCACGTTGCCCGCTGGCCAATCAACGCTGCATGGCGGAAGCGCCGCAATCGATCAACGGCGTGGCGTGCCATGCCGTTGTCGAAGGCCGCAAGCTGGTGATCCCCGCAGCGGCATGACGTGCGACGGCAGCCTTTCAGACCTGCTGGCTGTCCGTCCTGCCAGCAAGGACCGGGCGGACCGGGCCTGATCTTGCGTCGTCAGATGCGTCGCGCCTGACAAAACGCGCCAGCGGCCTGTCTGTCCTGGCTTGCCCGCGTGCGACCGCCGTGGTCACGATCATGGCCGCGACAAGCGTCATTAGCCACCAGGCGCGGATGCCGGCAAGACCGAGCAGTCCAAGGCTGAAAGCAGCCACATAGGCTGAAATGGCACCCGCCTGGACAATCTGGGGCAAGGCCCGCGTTGCGCGCACGGCCAGCCAGAGCGCGGCGGCAAAGGCAAGTGCGCCGACAAGTCCCAGATCGTGCCAGATTTCGACAATCAGAGAGGAGGGAAGCGGAGCGGTGTCGGTTGCCGTTATCCGCTGGAGGTTGAAGGCACCAAAACCATGCCCCGTCAGCAGCTTGATCGGGGCCTTGGCGATGATGGCGCCCCAAGCCTGGAGTGTTTCTGCCATGGCAAGGGCAAGCCCTGTCACGAACGGCACAAGCAATCCTGCAACCCAGGGTGACAGGGGCGCGAACAGAACCACGAGGCCCAGGGCGGCGGCAGACCGCGCTGCAGCCTTGCTGTGTGACACGGTTGCCAGGGCAAATGCCAGCGAACCGGCACAGAGTGCGGCGACCAGCACGACGTCTGCCGTCAAGACCGTGACTGCAGCGACAGCGCCGAACAGGGCGAGAGCGCCACGCGTGCGGCCGCGTGACAGCAACCACGCGACGAGCGGACCTGCGAAGACGATCAGGGTCGCCAGGCCGCGCACCACCACTGTGACATCATCTTCGGCATCGCCAAGACCATAGCCGGTCACCTGCATCATCGCAGCGACGACGGCCGCGACGCCTGCGCCGACCGCAAGCGCGTTGAGATTTGCCGCCCGCATCCTGTCCGGCAGGGCGCTGAGGGCAAGGACGCCGGCCAGAAACGCGAACAACATGTTCAGGACGCGGTCAAACCCGGCCACGCCGCGCGGAGCCCATGTGGTCGAGAGGATGCCCCAGCCCACCAGAAGCGCCAGCAACAGCGCCGTTGCCCGCAATGAACGGCGTTTCAGGGCGCGCCAGAACCGCTCCGGCTCCGACAGGATTGCTGCGATGACCAGAAGCGCGACGCCGATGGGGACAAGCACCACCGCTGCGCGGCGCGACACCATGGCCGACACGGGCAAGGCAACGCCAAGCGTGAAGAAACCCATGCGCTGCAACAGAAGCGCCGCATCTTTCGCCGGATCGAGACCTGGTCTGGATGTGACATCAGGTCTGGATTTGAGATCAGCCATCGAACTTCACGCCCATCAACCCTCGAAACCGGCCCCTATGCAGGGCCTGTCCATGCACAAAGGCGGCCAGAACCGTCCTGCACAAATGCCCTGCACGACTGCCTTGCAACCTCATCACGCTGCGTGATGACAATCCACCATCGCAACTGCCCCAATAACGACGTTAACCTGAAAACAAGGGCCGCGTCTGTGGGCTTCGCGCAACAGGGCTCGAGCTTCGTGATCTGAAGGCACTGTTCAAGGATGTCATTGTCTTGAAAGGATGGGCATCCCTTGGCTTCAAGACTTTATCGGATAAGACTGCACCATGGCGGAGACCTTGATGACAACTCGCAACATGCCGGGCAGGCCTATGACCAGGGATATTGATTCTTTGGGTGATTATCTGGTCCGCCCTGACCCCGATGATCCTCTGCTGTCCACTGAAGTGAACGGCATCGACCACACGGGCGCAACAGTGGTGACGCGCGTGATCCACGAGAAGCCGCTGACGCTTTACCTGAATGCGCAGGAGATCGTCACCATGATGACGATCGGCGACCATCCCGAGGAACTCGCCATCGGCTATCTGCTCAACCAGGGCATGCTGAAGCCGACTGACGAGGTGACGGAGGTGGATGTCGATGACGAACTTGGCGTCGTGGTCGTACGAACGCCCGCGCGGACCAATTTCGAGAGCAAGCTGAAAAAACGCACCCAGACCTCAGGTTGCGCGCAAGGCACCGCCTTTGGCGATCTGATGGAGGTCATCGAAGGCATCACGCTGCCCGCGGCGACCGTCAAGACCTCATGGCTCTATGCGCTGACACGCACGATCAACACCACGCCGTCGCTTTATCTGGAGGCGGGGGCGATCCATGGCTGCGTGCTGTGCGAGGCCGACAGGGCGCTGGTCTACATGGAGGATGTCGGCCGCCACAACGCCATCGACAAAATCGCGGGCTACATGTTCCGCCACCAGATTGCTGCCGGCGACAAGATTTTCTACACGACTGGCCGCCTGACCTCGGAAATGGTGATCAAGACGGTGCGCATGGGCATTCCTGTGCTGGTCTCGCGCTCGGGCTTTACCGCGTGGGGTGTCGAACTGGCGCTCAAGGCGGGGCTGACACTGATCGGACGGGCACGCGGCAAACGCTTCCTTGCGCTGGCCGGAGCGGAACGCATCGTGTTCGACCAGGACTTGCGCTTTGTCGCTGATGAAAGCGCGACATCGCGGCGCAAGGGTGAGAACAAGGAAGCGGGCCAGGATGAGTGAGCACCGCGTCCTTGGCCTCCTTCTCGCGGGCGGGCTTGCACGCCGCATGGGCGGGGGCGACAAGCCGCTGAGAACAATCGGCGGCAAGACCATCCTTGAGCATGTGATCGAGCGGCTCAAACCGCAATGTGCGGGCTTGCTGATCAATGCCAATGGCGATCCGGGCCGTTTCGCGGGCTGGGGCCTGCCGGTGGTGGCTGACAGCGTCGAAGGCTTCGCGGGGCCGCTCGCGGGCATCCTTGCAGGGCTTGACTGGGCGGCGGCCCATGCGTCCGGCATCACGCATGTGGCGAGCGTCGCCGCTGACACGCCTTTCATTCCGCGTGATCTGGTCTTGCGGCTCACGGGTGAGATGGC
>JANMHN010000464.1:0-1924 GCA_031375185.1 Allobosea sp.
CTTCGCATCCACTCGCACCTGGGTGAGCAGCGTTGCGATCATCGCGCTATCGGGCAAAAGGTTTCCCAGTTCCTGCTCGATCAGGTAGCCGATCATGCCTTCGGTTTGCGCGCCGAGCAGATCGAGCGGATGCACGCCATCGGGCGGTCCGGCTGCGGCTTGCAGGGCCAGCAGGCCAACTTGCGGGCCATTGCCATGGGTGACGATGATTTGATGACCGGCCTCGATCAGTTCGGCGAGCGACTTTGCGGCATGGCGGACATTGGTGCGCTGCTGCTCCGCCGTCATCGGCTCGCCGCGCTTCAGGAGAGCATTCCCGCCGAGGGCCACGACGATCCGCATGGCCATCAACCCGCAATCGTGGCGACGAGGATCGCCTTGATCGTGTGCATGCGATTTTCGGCTTGGTCGAAGACGATGGAGGCGGATGATTCGAACACCTCCTCTGTGACCTCCATGCAGTCGATGCCGTAGCGGTCCTTGATGTCCGCGCCGACCTCCGTGTCGGTGTTATGGAAGGCAGGCAGGCAGTGCATGAACTTGGTGTGGGGATTGCCGGATGCGGCCATCACCGCGCGCGTGACGCGGTAAGGCACCAGCGCTTCGATGCGCTTTGCCCACGCGTCTTCGGCTTCGCCCATGGACAGCCAGACATCTGTGTAGATGAAGTCCGCACCGGCGACGGCCTCTTTGACATTGTCGGTCAATGTCAGGCTTGCGCCGTTCAGCTTGCCCTCGGCATTGACGCGGGAAACGAACGCGTGGTCCGGCCACAGGATACGCGGCGCGGCAATCCGCATGTCAATGCCGACTTTTGCGCAGCCGACCGCCAGCGTGTGCGCCACGTTGTCCTTGCCGTCACCCAGAAACGCGAGCTTGCAATCGGACAGATGCTTGTGCGTGAACTCGCGCATGGTCATGAAATCTGCGAGGACCTGCGTGGGGTGTGCCTCGTTGGTCAGCCCGTTGTAGACCGGCACGCCGGCATGGACGGCAAGCTCATCGGCAATGGTCTGCGCGAAACCGCGATACTCGATGGCGTCATACATGCGGCCCAAGACGCGGGCCGTATCCTTCATGGTTTCCTTGTGGCCGATATGGCTGCCGGAAGGTCCGAGATAGGTGACATGCGCGCCTTGGTCGTAGGCTGCGACCTCGAAGCCCGTGCGCGTGCGCGTCGAGTCCTTCTCGAAAATCAGCGCGATGTTCTTGCGCAAGAGCCTGGGTTGCTCTGTCCCGGCACGCTTGGCGTCTTTCAGGTCAGCCGCGAGCTGGAGCAGAAAGCGGATCTCTGCGGGCGACAATTCCTCGAGCGTCAGGATGCTGCGCCCGCGCAGGTTCATAGACATGGTGCTGGTCTCCAGAAGTGCATCACAGCGGGTCGCGGCGCACGGGGCAGGACATGCAATGGCTGCCGCCGCGCCCGCGCCCCAGTTCGGAACCGCTGATGGTGATGACTTCCGCACCCGCCTTGCGCAGCAGGGTGTTGGTGTAGACGTTGCGGTCGTAGGCGATGACGACGCCCGGCTCGATGGCAAGCAGGTTGTTGCCGTCGTCCCACTGCTCGCGCTCAGCCTCGTAAGCATCGCCGCCGGTCGCGATCACGCGCAGCTTGTCGATGCCGAGTGCCTTTTGCACCACCGTCAGGAACGGGTCTTTTTCCGCTGTGATATTGAGCATGCCCTCAGACTTGCCGGGCCGCAGCGAGAACGTGCGGATGCGGTCGACCACAGGCGGAAACGACGTCACCAGATCGCGGTCGACGAAGGTGAAGATGGTGTCAAGGTGCATGAACGAGCGATCACGCGGCATCAGCGCGGCGATGATGCGCGTGGCGGCACCCTTGGCGAAAAGCCGGGTCGCCAGCGCGGATACAGCCTGCGGCGTCGTGCGTTCGCCCATGCCGATCAGCACGATGCCGTCG
>JANMHN010000467.1:0-2462 GCA_031375185.1 Allobosea sp.
AGGCGCGGGCCTGTCAGCACGCCTTCCTGCTGCGCCATCTTGAGGCCGACATCAGCCCCGCCGACATCGCGGACAGTGGTGAAGCCGCGCATCAGCATGCCGTGCATGATCGAGGCCCCGCGCAGCGCCACGAGGCTGTCCGGCAGCATGGCGTTCTGGGCGAGGTTCGTCATGGTGGCGATGACATGCACATGGCAGTCGATCAGGCCGGGCATCAGCGTCTTGCCCTTGAGGTCGATGACCCGGGCAGATGCGCCGCTGATCGGCTTTTGCGAGACCTCGCGGATCACATCGCCTTCGATGAGGACGTGCATGCCGCCAGCCGGACGGTCCTGGCTGCCGTCCACAATCGCGGCATTCGCGAGGATGATCTGTTTCGGCTTGCGGATTGCCATGGTTATCTGTCCTTCTGGGTCAGCCTGTGCGGGTGCGCGTCGTGCGGTTCGCGATGATGGTGAGGATGATGGTCGAGGCCATCAGGATGAAGGAGATGGCCGCGCCGAACGGCCAGTTGTTCTGCTGCACGAACTGGCCATAGACCAGCGGCCCCATGGTCTGGAATCTTGGTCCGCCGAGCAGCACGGGCGTCGCATAGGCATTCATCGCGAGGATAAAGGTCAGGATCACGCCGGCCGCCGTGCCCGGCAGCGCGAGAGGCCAGATCACGCGCCAGAAGGCATGCCAGGGCGAAGCCCCCAGGTTGAGGGCGGCCTCCTCGACATGCCGCGAAATGCCCTCGATCACGGTCTGCAGCGTCAGCACCATGAAGGGCAGATTGACTGCCGTGATCCCGATGACCACGGCAAGTTCGGTGTACATGATGGTCAGGGGCTCGCTGGTCACGCCCATGCCCATCAGGGTCGCATTGACGAAGCCCTTGTTGCCGAAGATCGCCATCCAGCCAGCGGCCCGCACGGCGTTACCCACGAACAGCGGCAGCACGATGAGGATGATCAGCATGTTCTTCCAGGATGACTGCATGCGTGCCAGCCAGTAGGCGAGCGGGAACCCCATGATCAGGCACAGCAGCGTGGAGACGAACGCCACGCGCAGCGTGCGCGCCAGAACAGCCATGTAGAAAGGATCGCTGAAGAACTTGACATAGTTGGCGACGGTGAAGGCATCGGTCATTCCCTTGCCGGATTCAAAGGCGTTGAGGCTGTAACGCAGCAGGATCAGCAGCGGCACAGCCATCATCAGGATGACGAACACGGTGGCGGGGCCAACCAGCAGGGCTGCGAGCGAAGGTCGTTCGCCCGCATGGCCTGCTTGTCCGGTTGTCTGGCGCAAAGCCGTGCTCATGATGCTGTTCCTGGCATCACGCCTTGAACGACTTGTCCCACCACTCCTTGAGCGCCCCGTCATTCTTGGTGATGTAATCGTTGTCGGGGTTGAGAAGCCGCTTTTGCTCATCGGGCGTGAAGCCGATGCGGGCTGCCAGATCAGGTGCAACGACAGCATTTGTCACGGTGGGGTTGTAGCCGAAATCGACCGCGAAGGCGGCTTGGGGCGCGGGGTCGAGCGCGGCGTTGAGATAGGCATAGGCCCCGGCCTTGTTCTGCGCGTTGCGCGGGATGGCGAGTTCGGACACGAACAGCACGACACCCTCCTTGGGCGCGACGGCCTGCACCGGAATGCCTGCATTCTGCCACTGCACCGCACGGGCCTTCCACATGATGCACAAGCCGATTTCCTCGGTTTGCAAAGCCTGCGCCAGCGCCTCGTTGCTGGGATAGATCTTCACGCCACCAGCCTTCAGCTCCATCAGCCTGGCCTTGCCGGGCTCGAAATTGGAAACCGAACCACCGGACGCCAGGGCTGCCGCCATCATCGTGTAGATGTACTGGATGTCGATGACGCCGGTCTTGCCCTTGTTGGCGGGATCGAACAGGTCAGCGAAACCGGTTGGCGGTTTGGCCACGAGCTTCGGATTGTAGAGGATGACCAGCCCCGAATAGATGTGCGGAACCGAGTAGTCCGACTTCAACACGGGCAGAAGCCTTGCGGCATTCGGCATCTGGCTGAAATCGAGCTTCTCGAGGGTTCCCTGCGCCACCATCTCGGCGACGTTGACGGCAGACAGCGCCTGCACGTCGCTGGTGCCGCGCGGGAGCCGCTTTTCCGCAATGAGTTTGGCGCGGCGCGGGGCGTCCGATGCCTGGTCCTGCACCAGTTCGAAGCCCTTGGGTGCCAGCAGCGGCGTTTCGATGTTCTTGGCCAGAAGCCTGGCATAGTCGCCGCCCCAGGTGCCGACGACGACGCGCTTGTTCTCCTGGGCGAAGGTGCCTGTTGGCAAGAGTGCGGACCCTGCCAGCGCCGCCGCGCCTCCGATCAGGCGACGCCGGTCTATCTTGTGTGACATGCTCATGGTGTGTTCCCTCCTGCATCCAAGTGGATGCTGCCTAATCCAATTAGTCCGTCAAGATCAGCCCGCTGTCCATGGGCCATCCCAGTTCGACGCT
>JANMHN010000002.1:0-2282 GCA_031375185.1 Allobosea sp.
GAGAGAAACTCGACACACTTGCAAAAGAAATTGGCGAGCGCGGTGGCGCTGCCCATGTGCTGGCCTGTGATCTCACGCTGCCAGGTGCGGTTGGCGCCATCATGGCCTATCTTGCGGACCATGGCCTGCACTGTGAAAGGCTGGTCAACAATGCTGGCTTCGGCCTTGTCGGGGATGCCCATTCTCTTGACGCGGGCGAGCAGCTTGCCAGCATCGATCTCAATGTCAGATTCCTGACCGAACTCGCGCTTGCTGTTCTGCCGGGAATGGTGGCGCGCAGATCAGGCGGCATCCTCAATGTTGCATCGGTCGCGGCCTTCCTGCCCGGGCCGGGAATGGCGGTCTACTATGCGACAAAAGCCTACGTCCAGTCGTTCTCCGAGGGTCTTTGGGCAGAAGCGAAGCCGCATGGCGTGGCCGTAACGTCACTTTGCCCCGGACCTGTGAACACAGGCTTCCTGGTGCGCGCGACAGCAGGCAAGCGCCGTGCTGAGACGACGTTCTTTCATCTGGGTGCAGCGCAGGTTGCCGAAGAGGGCTGGGCCGGCTTCATGAAGGGACAGATCACGGTGATTCCCGGCAGAACCAACCGATATGTCATCGCAATCACCAGATTTGCGCCAAGGCGCTTGCTGGCGCTGATGGTCCATCGCCGCCAGAGCCGCAGGGCAGCCAGCACTTTGGCCCGCTTGTGAGCGATGTGCGGCGTTCGCATGATGTTTTCGCCAACTGCGCGCATTAGGCGCTTGGCAAAGCCGTTATCCTTGGTTAGATGAGCGCAATCCATCAGCGCTGGTTCGGTAACGACTGGCGTGGATGCAGGCAGCTCGCTGCTTGCTGACAGGGCCAACGGGCGGAAGGGTAACCTTTCGAGCGGTGGCCCGTTGTCCTGTCCGAGACTGCTGGCGCTGCGCAAGCGGCTTAATCAACCAAGGCCATGATTTGGCCTTTTGGCCTGCATAGACGGGTGAGAACAGATTTTTCGGGGTGTAAACCCCTTGTGTCGGTTCGAACCATCGCCTGTTGCCGCATCTTTGCGGGTTCAGGGGGCAGGGCGTTGAGCGTCGTTCCAGGGGAACGTCGCAGCTCACGCTGTGGTGTGTTCATGGAGCGGCTAACTTGAGCCGGCGGGGATACCCGCCAAACCGGAGAGAGCCCAAGTGGATCGTTCGCAAAAACGCGAAGCCGTTTCGGAACTGAACGAGGTCTTCAAGACCAACGCAGTTGTCGTCGTGGCCCACTACGCAGGCCTGACCGTTGCCGACATGCAGAAGCTCCGTCGCGAGATGGGCAATGCTGGCGGCACCGTGAAGGTCGCGAAGAACCGCCTGGCCAAAATCGCTCTCGAAGGCACGGATGCAGCCTCTATCGGCGCCCTTCTCAAGGGTCCGACCTTGCTGGCCTACAGCAAGGATCCCGTCGCTGCTCCGAAGGTCGCCGTCAGCTTTGCCAAGGCCAATGACAAGCTCGTCATCCTTGGCGGGGCCATGGGCGCGACCTCCCTGAATGTGGACAGCATCAAGGCACTCGCCACGTTGCCGTCCCTCGATGAACTGCGCGCCAAGATCGTCGGGTTGCTGGTTGCACCCGCGACGAAGATCGCACAGCTCTCGACCGCACCTGCTGCCAAGCTTGCGCGTGTTTTCGGGGCATATGCCACAAAAGACGAAGCGGCCTGAGGCCAACCTGAACCTGAACATTCGTTCGAATTGACACATGAAGGAAGAGTGACATGGCTGATCTGGCGAAAATCGTCGACACGCTGTCGAGCCTGACCGTCCTCGAGGCGGCTGATCTCGCGAAGATGCTGGAAGAAAAGTGGGGCGTTTCCGCCGCTGCGGCTGTTGCCGTCGCTGCTGGTCCTGCAGGTGGTGGCGCCGCTGCCGCCGCTGTTGAAGAACAGACCGAATTCACGGTCATGCTTGCCGCCGTCGGCGACAAGAAGATCGAGGTCATCAAGGAAGTCCGCGCCATCACCGGCCTGGGCCTCAAGGAAGCCAAGGATCTGGTCGAAGCCGCGCCAAAGGCCGTCAAGGAAGCCGTTGGCAAGGATGAAGCCGAGAAGATCAAGAAGACCCTGGAAGCCGTTGGCGCCAAGGTCGAGCTCAAGTGAGCTTGCCCGGCTGATGCCGGAGTTCTGCAATCGTTGCGTACCGGCCCTGGGGTAATTCCCCCGGGGCCTTTGCGGCGTTGATGGTCAGGCATCATCTGCGGCCGCACAGGATCTAGATCATTCAGGCAGACGGCGGATGATTCGCCGGACATCTGACCTCAGCGCCTTG
>JANMHN010000104.1:0-3639 GCA_031375185.1 Allobosea sp.
GTCATGGCCACGGCGTCGTTGTAGAGCAGCTTGTAGGTGACATTGACACCGGCGGCGACCGCCCAGCGGATCGCGAGCGAGCCTGAATGGGTGTAGGTGCCATCGCCAAGGTTCTGGAACACATGGCCGCGCTTCGAGAAGGGTGCCTCGCCGATCCAGTTCGCGCCTTCGCCACCCATCTGGGTAAAGCCGTCGGTGTCGCGGTCCATCCACTGCACCATGTAATGACAGCCGATGCCGGCATAGGCACGCATGCCTTCAGGTACCACGGTGGAGGAATTGTGCGGGCAGCCCGAGCAGAAGTAAGGGGTGCGTTTGGCATGCTCCTGCACGTCCGCCAGCTTGGCCTGCACGGCCTTGATCGCGTCCAGCCTCGCGGCCAGTTCAACGTCCTGGCCATATCCCAGGAGACGATCACCCAACGCCATCGCGATCTCGTTGGGATCAAGCGCGCCATGCACCGGAAACAGCCATTGCCCCTTCTCGTCCTTCTTGCCGATCACGACGGGCTGGTGCTGCGAGCCATAAAGCTCCTCGCGCACCTGGACCTCGATCAGCGAGCGTTTTTCCTCGACCACCATGATCAGATCGAGGCCTGCCGCGAACTCTTCCAGCACATCCCGGCCGATCGGCCATGAGCAGCCGATCTTGAAGACCCGCAGGCCCAGATTGTTGGCCCTGACCTCGTCGATGCCAAGATCATCCATCGCCTGCCGCACATCGAGATAGGATTTGCCGACGGTGATGATGCCGATCTTCGGAGACTTGCCGCCTGACATGACGATCTCGTTGATCCGGTTGGCCTTGAGATAGGCCAGGATCGCGGCGCGCTTGTGGATATGAAGGCGTTTTTCCTGATCGAGGAAATCATCCGGCGTGCGAATGGAAAGGCCACCGGGCGGCATCTCGAAATCGGGGATCACGATTGTCACGCGGTCGGGCGAGCCATCCACAGACGAGGTCGACTCGACATTGTCCTTGACGCATTTCAGCCCGACCCAGACCGAGGCAAAGCGTGACAGCGCAATGGCATGCAGGCTGTAATCGAGGATTTCCTGCACCCCTGCCGGGTTCAGCACCGGCATCATCCGGTCAACGAAGACAAATTCCGTCTGGTGCGCGTTGGTGGAGCTTTCCGCCGTATGGTCATCACCCATCAGCGCCACAACGCCGCCATGTTTCGCCGTGCCGGCCATGTTGGCGTGGCGGAACACATCGCCAGAGCGGTCCACTCCCGGCCCCTTGCCGTACCACAGCGCAAACACGCCATCGTGCTTGCCCTCGCCACGGATTTCCGCCTGCTGGGAGCCCCAGATGGCGGTCGCGGCCAGATCCTCGTTGAGACCAGGCTGGAAGATGATGTTGTTGGCCTTGAGAACCTTTCCGGCACGCAGCAATTGCGTGTCCAGCCCGCCAAGAGGCGAGCCGCGATAGCCCGAGACAAAGCCTGCCGTGTTGAGACCCGCCTGTTCGTCACGCAGCTTCTGCATCAGCAGAAACCGCGAGATAGCCTGCGTTCCGGTCAGGAAGACGCGGTTTTTGGTCAGGTCATACTTGTCGTCAAGGGAGACGTCAGATGCGATGCCGCTCGAGACAACTGACTTGTCCGCCATCTGAACCTCCCGTGTGGCTGTCATTCGAGCGTGTTAAGACGCTGCCGTCAATCAAGGGCATCGCATCACGCTTCTGATATTTATGTCAGTAATGCTGTCATAAATTGACCTGTGCGTCAATGGACCGGCGCAGCGACGGGCAATCGTTTGAAACGCTTCTGATAATGGTTGGGTGTCATCCCCGGCGCGCTGGAGGCGCGGGAAGGGGATCCATCCTGCTTGTCATATGGCGCATGGATCCCCTTCCCGGACCTACGGCCCGCCGGGGATGACACCGATTGTGCTGATTTCCTGCAGGCAAACGCCTTGTGGATGACAGGACAATCCAACCCCAAAACAAGAACGGCCAGCATGGCTGCTGGCCGCATGAAGAACGTGATCAAGGTTGTCAGTTGACGACAGCGCCCTGCAACTGCTTCAGCCCATCAAGCCTGCTCTGGGCCGCGACGCGTGCTTCGACACTTTTTGCATCAGCCATGTCGTCCATGGCGTTCTTGATGTCGGCGGCGATCATCTCGGGCTTGAGGTCTTCCAGCGGGATGGCATGCTCGGCCAGAATGGTCAGGCCAGCCTCGTTGATATCGACAAACCCGCCACGCACGAACAGGCGACGTGGGCCGCCCTTGCCCTCGGCGACCGTGACAACGCCGGGCTTCAGCGTCGACATCGTGGGTGCGTGGCCCGCAAGCACGGTCATGTCGCCCTCGGAGGCGGGCACGACAACACTGTCGACATCGCCTGAGAACAGGACTTTTTCCGGCGAAACAAGTTCGAAGTGGAAGGTGGCCATGGTTCGCTCCGCTCAATGGGGCAGTCGGCAGTGGGCAATCGAAATCTCAGGCAGACATAGCAGGAAGGTCGGACGTTTTCCGACCGCCCATTGCCAACCGCCGCCCGGAATCAGGCAGCTTCCGCTGCCAGACGCTGGGCCTTTTCGATGGCTTCCTCGATGGTGCCGACCATGTAGAAGGCCGGCTCCGGCAGGTGGTCGTACTTGCCTTCGACAAGGCCCTTGAAGCCCTTGATCGTGTCTTCGAGGCGCACGAGCTTGCCCGGCGAGCCGGTGAAGATTTCGGCCACGAAGAACGGCTGGCTGAGGAAGCGCTCGATCTTGCGGGCGCGGGCCACGGTCATCTTGTCCTCTTCGGAGAGTTCATCCATGCCGAGAATGGCGATGATGTCCTGCAACGACTTGTAGCGCTGGAGGGTGGACTGCACCTTGCGGGCGACATCGTAATGCTCGTCGCCAAGGATGGCGGCGGACAGCATGCGCGAGGTCGAATCCAGCGGATCAACCGCAGGGTAGATGCCCTTTTCGGCAATCGAGCGCGAGAGCACAGTGGTCGCGTCCAGGTGCGCGAACGAGGCGGCTGGTGCCGGGTCGGTCAGATCGTCCGCCGGCACATAGATCGCCTGCACCGAGGTGATCGAACCCTTGGTGGTGGTGGTGATGCGCTCCTGCAGGTTGCCCATGTCGGTCGCCAGCGTTGGCTGATAGCCCACGGCAGACGGGATGCGGCCCAGCAGCGCCGACACTTCCGAACCGGCCTGGGTGAAGCGGAAGATGTTGTCCACGAAGAACAGCACGTCCTGGCCCTGGTCACGGAAGTGTTCCGCAACCGTCAATCCGGTCAGCGCGACACGGGCACGGGCACCTGGAGGCTCGTTCATCTGGCCATAGACCAGCGCGCACTTGGAACCGGCGGTCGAGCCGTTGTTCTTCTTGGGATCCTTGTTGACGCCCGATTCGATCATCTCGTGATAAAGATCGTTACCCTCGCGGGTGCGCTCGCCGACACCTGCGAACACCGAATAGCCGCCATGGGCTTTCGCGATGTTGTTGATCAGTTCCATGATCAGAACGGTCTTGCCGACGCCTGCACCACCGAACAGGCCGATCTTGCCGCCGCGTGCGTAGGGCGCGAGCAGGTCGACAACCTTGATGCCCGTTTCGAGAATCTGCGAATCCGTAGCCTGTTCCGAATAGGAGGGAGCGGGCTGGTGGATGCCGCGCATCGCTTCGCCG
>JANMHN010000020.1:0-6641 GCA_031375185.1 Allobosea sp.
GCCGTGGAAGCGGTCACATCGACCGTGCGGACGATGCGGCAGGACATCGTGATCGTGGCGCGAGCCAAGGACCGCGCCCATGCGCGCCTGCTCTATGAGCGCGGCGTGACAGAAGCCGTGCCCGAAGCCTTCGAGGCCAGCCTGCACCTCGCCGAGGCCACGCTGATCGGCGCGGGCATACCACTGGGCCTCGCCATCGCCTCCGTCCATGAGCGCCGCGACCAGTTCCGCGCCGAGTTCCAGACAATCGACCGCGGCGAAGCCCGCACCAGCGTGGCAAAAATCAGGGCACGGCGGAGCGCAAGTCAACAACAAAGATAACATTATGCATCCCGCAAACATCCTTCCGCACAAAATGTACGGAAGGTAGTTGAAGCAAAATTGTTGCGATTACCAAAGAAACCGCAATTTAATCGCATACGGGCAGTTGAAATGTCCATATCAGCAAGCCGTTGGCAGACAAATCCACGCTCCAGACTGGTCATCGACCCAGCATTTATAACAACTGACAGCTTCCTTCATAATTGGGTCGGACATCCTCAATGTCATCTCTTTGGTTGACTTGGTTTTGTCTATGATCTCGGATTTCTGGATAACATTATCTTCCCAAGTCACGGAAATCTCTAAACCGGATTTACCAATTTTGGTAATGATTTCACCGGTTCCGTTAATGGGTTTTGCGACGTTATTTATTATCTGAAGCGACATGTCTTGTATAGCCATCGTATTTCTCCTTCTATGTTTGGAGTTTAAAATTATTACGCTGCAAATATCATTATTTACGCAACGTAATAAATAAATTTACCAGAAATTTGGGCCGGAATATGTTGTGATAATGTCGAATTGACGAGAGGGCTCGTTGAGCGGTTAAATCAGAGGACTGCGGGAACTTCACACGCTGCGCCGATGACAGTGTCATCCAACCCGACTACGATCTGATGTATGTTCATCAATCTTTTCACCTCCCTGCGCGCGGCCAAAGTCCCTGTGACCCTGCGCGAGTTTCTCACCCTTCTCGAAGGCGTCGAGGCGCATGTGGCCGAATACCGCGTCACTGATTTTTACCATCTGGCGCGCACCTGCCTGGTGAAGGACGAGCGCCATCTTGATCGTTTCGATCTGGTTTTCGGCCAGGTTTTCAAGGGCATGGAGATGTTGTCCGACTCTCTTCAGGAGGTTGAGCTTCCGGCGGAGTGGCTGCGGAAGCTGGCCGAAAAGCACCTCACCGAAGCCGAGAAGGCCGAGATCGAGGCGCTTGGCTGGGACAAGCTTCTGGAAACATTGAAGCAGCGCCTCGACGAGCAGAGGGGCCGCCATCAGGGCGGCTCGAAATGGATCGGCACCGCCGGAACTTCGCCCTATGGTGCCTATGGCTACAACCCCGAAGGCGTGCGCATCGGTCAGGATGGCAACCGCCATTTCCGGGCGGTGAAGGTCTGGGACAAGCGCGAGTTCAAGGATTTCGATGACAGCCGCGAGCTTGGCGTGCGCAACATGCGCCTCGCCTTGCGCAAGCTGCGCAAGTTCGCACGCACCGGCGCTGCCGACGAGCTTGACCTCGATCACACCATCAAATCCACCGCAGAGCACGGCTATCTCGATGTGAAGCTGCGCCCCGAGCGCCGCAACGCCGTGAAGGTGTTGCTGTTCCTCGATGTCGGCGGCTCCATGGATTGGCACATCGAGCAGGCGGAGGAATTGTTCTCGGCCGCGCGTGCCGAGTTCAAGCACTTCGAGCATTTCTATTTCCACAACTGCCCCTATGAACGCGTCTGGCGCGACAACAGGCGGCGGCACGACCACGTCATCGCCACGTGGGACATCCTGCGCACCTACCCTGCCGACTACCGCTGCGTCTTCGTAGGCGATGCGGCGATGAGCCCTTATGAGATCGTCCAGGCGGGAGGTTCGGTCGAGCACTGGAACGAGGAGCCCGGCGCAGTCTGGATGACGCGGCTGGTCGAGCGCTTCCCGAAATCAGTCTGGCTGAACCCTGTGGAGTTTGGCCACTGGAATTACACCCATTCCATCGGTGTGATCGGCAAGCTGATGGGCGGGCGCATGTTCCCTCTCACGCTGGAAGGGCTTGAACGCGCGATCAAGGCGCTGTCTCGCTAGAGCATTGCGCACAAAAGTGGGCACCGGTTTTGTGCAAAAGCAATGCTCTCAACCATGATGATCTGACACGCCCGTGGCCCAGAGCGCAAGCCAGATCAGCACAGGCTGCAAGGCAAGCCGCGGGCCGTGATACCACCAGCCGGTTGGCAGCCCGGCAACCTCCACCGCGAACTGCGCATGCTTGATGTTGGCAGGCCAGACGCACAGCGCATAAAGCGCCAGCATGATGCCAGCGTGGCGCATCAGTCGCGGGATGTGCAGCGCTACGGCACCTGCAATCTCGCATATGCCCGTGATGAGGATGACCTCGCGCGGGAACGGCACCATCTGCGGCATGATTGGCAGGAAACTGTCGGGATGAACGAGATGCGCGATGCCGGCAGCCATATAAAGCGCTGACAGGCCAAGCCGGGCCAGCAGCCTGAAAAGACCCCCTTTCATCTCCGTTCGACCGGGACATGCTCCGCCAGAAACCGAATCACATCATCGAACACGGCCTGGCGTCTGGCCCGCGTGAACTGCGGGATGGCAAGCAGCGTATCGGCGTGATCAAGACCCGGATAACGTCGCTCCGTCACGATGGCACCGCGTGAGCGGAGCCTTGCGGCCATGGTCGCGGTGTTGCGGGGATTGACCGTCGTGTCGTCAAGGCCATGCGCAAGGAACATCGGCGGCGCTCCGGCCCTTGCAAATGTCACCGGCTGGGTCTGCAGCGGATCTGGTGCGTTCCCCATCGCGTCCCGTGCCGCCGACGATGTGAAGGGAAAGAAATCATAAGGCCCAGACAAGCCCACAACCGCCTTGAGCGATGAGCCATCCACGCCTGCGCGCCTGAGATAGCGCGGGTCGAGCGCCAGCATCACGGCATTGTAGGCACCGGCTGAATGCCCCACCACCGCAATCCGGCGAGGGTCGCCACCGAAGCGGCTGATGTTGTCTTTCGTCCAGCGCATGGCCCTGGCATTGTCATCCAGGAAATCCGGAAACTGCACCTCGGGAACAAGCCGGTAATCCGCAACGACGGTCACATAGCCCTGGGCCGCGAGCGCGCGACCCGCAAACGCATAGTCGCTGCGGCTTCCGGAATTCCACGATCCGCCATAGATGAAGACAATAACTGGCATGCTGGCCGTGCGTTTTGCCGGTGCATACACATCAAGCCGCTGCCGGGGGTGCTCGCCATAGGCCATGCCATTCCCGGCAAGCTCGCTGCCTGCATCGCCGCTGGCGACAGCGTTGAAGGCCCCGATGGGCGAGCAGCCTGCCAGTCCCAGGCCAGCGGCGGCAAGGAGCACACCAAGCGCAAGGACACGCAAAGCCGTCTGGCATCTTGCAAGCGCCGTGCGGCGGTCATCAACATCAACCATCATCACCCCCACCGAGGCACCTCTGTGCTTTCAATACCATTTGTTACTCTCAAGGCATGCGTCCGGATGCAAAGGGCGCTGCTCGCACTTGCGGTCCAACCCTCGTGTGGCCTACACGCAGGGCCATGTCCCTGCTTCAGTCCTTGCCGTCCGATGACGATGACCCGCTTGGCCCGCCAACCTACAGACAGAGGCCAAGGCCGATCGGGTTTGATCTGTCCTACAAGCTCGAAGGCGATGTGCTGGTCATCGACTCCACCCGCAAGATCGACAGGGTGCAGCTTTCCGCTGTCGAGCAGGTGCGCTTCACCTTCAAGCCGGGCAACGTCACGTCCACGGGCTACGTCACGCAGCTCAGGCTGAAGGACGGCAAGACCATCACGATCGGCGACACGTCGTGGCGCTCCTTTGTCGAGGTCGAGCGCGGCGGTGCGCGCTACGTCCGTTTCATCACCGCAATCTGCGAAAGCGTCGCTCGCACCAATCCAAAGGCTCAGTTCCTCGCCGGCAAGCCTTTCGCTCTTTGGGCAATGTTCGCGGGCGTCGTGGCCGTCTCGTTGGCCATGATGCTGTTCTTTGCCTGGCGGGCCTGGTCGCAAGGCTACACCAACACGATGTGGCTTGGCGTGGCTCTTGCCGCCATCGCGCTCTGGCAGATGGTGCCGATGGTGCGGCTAAATCGTCCGATCAAGCTCGAACCGGGCGAGGTTCCGTCCCATCTGATGCCGAAGATCAAGCCTGCGGCCTGAATAGCCTCACCTCACCACCAGCACAGAGCAGACGGCGTGCCGCACGATGGTCTTGGCATTGGAGCCGAGAAGATAGCTCGCCATGCTTGGACGGTGAGACCCCACGACGATCAGATCCGCATGACACTGCTTGGCCTCGTCAAGCACCTCGCCATAGATCGAACCAATCCTGACGGTCACGCTCACCCTGTCGCGCGGCAAGGCAAGACCACCAGCGAGCGCCTTCAGCTCCGTCTCTGCCTCCGCCCTGGAGGTGGAATCGAAGTCGGCGGGCACATATTCCATGTAGGTGACCGGCAAGAGCGAGCGAACCGTGATCAGCCGGAGATTTCCACCCGATGCGGTGGCGAGTTCGACGGCCTGATCGAGCGCTGCACGGGCGATCTCGATATCGGCAAGATCGATGGGCACGAGAATGGACTTGAACATGGTACACCTCCAGCATGATGGGAGATAACGCGCCAGATTTGCGGCGATTCCTTGATGCTGACCTTGGGATTTCAGGCGGGGATTTCAGGCAAGGCCGAGGCCGTCATCCCAGTAAGGCACCGGCCCATACAGTGCCGCCAGAAAATCGAGGAACATCCGGACCTTCTGCTCCATGTGGCGACGGCTGGGATAGACACCATGGATCGCGACACGCTTGCCACCCGAATACGCCGGCAGCACCCGCACAAGACGCCCGTCCTTGAGGTCTGGACCCACATCCCATGTTGAGCGCAGCGCAATTCCCAGCCCCGCCAGCAGCGTCTCGCGCACGACCTCGCTGGAGTTGGTCCGCAGCGGCCCGTTGATGCGCACCTGCACAGGGCCTTTCGGCCCGTCCAGCCGCCACTGGTCGGCATTGTGAGCGATCAGGGTGTGGCCTGCCAGATCTTCCAGGGAAACGGGAGGGCCTTTCGCCGCCATGTAGGATGGGGTGGCGCACAGCACCCGGTGGTTTGGCGCAAGCCGCCGGGCCACAAGGCTTGAATCGGCCAGGTCCGCAATCCGGACTGCCAGGTCAAAGCTCTCCCCGA
Organism: Allobosea sp.; assembly: GCA_031375185.1. Lineage (GTDB taxonomy): Bacteria > Pseudomonadota > Alphaproteobacteria > Rhizobiales > Beijerinckiaceae > Allobosea. The sequence goes on from JANMHN010000020.1 coordinate 5,254, forward strand.
TAATGTCAACGAACATGTCGCTCAGAACCAGGTCGACCGTCACGAGCGGATGGCGGTCCAGGAACATCTTGAGATGCGGGGCGACATGCAGCCGGCCGAACGAGGTTGGTGCCGACACGCGCAGGATTCCGCGTGCGGTTGCGGCACCGGACGCCACCCAGCTTTCGGCATCGTCAACACTCGACAGGATCGAGATGACACGTTCATAAAAGCCCTGCCCGGCCTGCGTCAGGGACAGTTGCCGTGTCGTGCGCTGCAGCAGCCTGACGCCGAGCCGCTCCTCAAGCCGCCTGATGCGCTTTGATATGACAGCAGGCGACAGGTTCAGTTCGCGCCCGGCGCCCGACATGGACCGCACCGTGACGACACGCGCAAAGACTTCAAGATCACCGAGGCGGTCCATCCGGCCTCCAAAGAGCGCAATCGATCATCTTTTCCAAAATAGAAACAATGATCGCCATTTGTCACGCTTCTTCTGGCTGAAAATTGCGCTAAGAACGATCGTGAAGTAGATTTCATCGTCGACACAAGGATGCAGTGGTCATGTCAGCGATTGCCTTTCCCACACCTGACGCCAGCATCATCGCGCGCCGCGCGGAGATCATCAGGGGCCTGGCCTCTCTGGTCGCAGCCGAAGCTCTGATCACATCCGAAGATGAACTTCGTCCCTATGAGAGCGACGCGCTGACAGCCTTCCGCAAGGTGCCTCTGGCCGTTGTTCTGCCATCGACCACCGAACAGGTTGCGGCCGTTCTCAGCTATTGCAGCAAGGCGGGTGTTCCGGTCATCCCGCGCGGCTCCGGCACCTCGCTCGTCGGGGGCGCGACCCCGCAGGAAGATGCCGTTGTGATCGGCGTATCCAAGATGAACCGCATCATCGCCATCGACTATGCCAACCGCACCGCGAAGGTGCAGGCGGGCGTCACCAACCTCGCCATCACAGGCGAGGTCATGGCGGATGGGTTCTTTTACGCGCCCGACCCGTCCTCGCAGCTTGCCTGTTCCATCGGCGGGAACATCGCCATGAACTCCGGCGGAGCGCATTGCCTGAAATACGGCGTCACCACCAACAACATCCTTGGCCTCAAGCTGGTGATGCTGAATGGCGACATTGTCGAGATTGGCGGTGATCATCTCGATGCGCCGGGCTATGACCTGCTCGGTCTGATGATCGGCTCCGAAGGCCAGCTCGGCATCGTCACCGAAGCCACCGTCCGCATCCTGCGCGCGGCGGAAGGGGCACGGCCCGTGCTGTTCGGCTTTCCCAAGCCTGAGCTGGCCGGGGCTGCGGTGGCCGCCATCATCGGCGCGGGGATCATCCCGGTGGCGATGGAATACATGGACAAGATGGCCATCGCGATCTGCGAGGATTTCGCCCATGCAGGCTA
>JANMHN010000083.1:0-11329 GCA_031375185.1 Allobosea sp.
TCCGAGCTGGTCGCCAGCCTCGAAGAAGGCCAGAGCGTCGACGGCGTGGTCAAGAACATCACCGAGTATGGTGCGTTCGTCGACCTTGGCGGCATTGACGGCCTGCTGCATGTCACCGACATGGCCTGGCGCCGCGTCAACCACCCGTCCGAGGTCGTGACCATCGGCCAGTCGGTCAAGGTCAAGATCATCAAGATCAACCAGGATACGCACCGCATCTCGCTTGGCATCAAGCAGTTGCAGGCGGACCCGTGGGATGGCATCGCCGCCCGCTACCCGGTTGGCCAGAAGCTGACGGGCCGCATCACGAACATCACCGATTACGGTGCGTTCGTGGAGCTGGAACCCGGCATCGAAGGCCTGATCCACGTCTCGGAAATGAGCTGGACCAAGAAGAACGTGCATCCGGGCAAGATCGTCTCCACCTCGCAGGAAGTGGACGTCTCGGTTCTGGAAGTCGATCAGGTCAAGCGCCGCATTTCGCTGGGCCTCAAGCAGACCCTGCGCAATCCGTGGGAGCTGTTCGCCGAGAAGTTCCCATCGGGAACGGTCGTCGAGGGCGAAGTCAAGAACAAGACCGAGTTCGGCCTGTTCCTTGGCCTCGACAACGACATCGACGGCATGATCCACCTGTCCGATCTCGACTGGAACCGTCCGGGCGAACAGGTCATCGAGGAATACAAGAAGGGCGACATGCTGAAAGCTGTCGTGCTCGATGTCGACGTCGAGAAGGAGCGCATCTCGCTCGGTCTCAAGCAGCTTGGCGGTGACCCGTTCACTGATGCGAGCGAACTGAAGAAGAACCAGGTCGTGACCTGCGAGATCACCGAAGTGAAGGAAGCCGGCCTCGACGTGAAGATCGTCGGCACCGATTTCATGACCTTCATCAAGCGGGCTGAACTGGCCCGTGATCGCGCCGATCAGCGCCCCGAGCGTTTCGCCGTTGGCGAGAAGGTCGATGCGCGCGTGCTGATGTTCGACAAGAAGGCCCGCAAGGTCCAGGTGTCGATCAAGGCACTCGAAATGCACGAAGAGAAGGAAGCGATCGCCCAGTTCGGCTCGTCCGATTCAGGCGCGTCGCTCGGCGACATTCTCGGTGCAGCCCTGAAAAAGGCCGGCGAGAAGAAGTGACCTTGGCAGCCCAAGGCTGACAAGGTCATCCCGGACGGCATGGAAGTGCCGATCCGGGATCCAAAGATCTCGGGCAGCCCAAGCGAGCAGGTCATCCTCGGAGAGCCGATGGCGAGACCGGGGATCCAACTATAAAGACATCAAGCCCGTGCGACGCTTCGCACGGGCTTTTTGTTTTGTCCGGTCCGGTCCGCCCTGCTAATGAAGTGCGGAACGGGAGCGCATCATGGCATTTCAGGGTGATCTGATCGCAGACAGGCGCAAGCTGCGCCGCAGGCTGACGCTTTGGCGCGTTCTTGGCGTCGTCGGAGCATTGGTCGGCGTTCTGGGCCTGGGCTATGCCTTTGGCGGGCGTCAGATGCTGCCTGGCGGTGGCGACCATATCGCGCGGGTGAAGATCCAGGGCTTCATCTCCGGCGACGAGCGCACGCTGCGCCTGATCAAGGACGTGCGCGAATCAAAGACCGCCAAGGCCGTGATCCTGCAGGTTGACTCGCCCGGCGGCACGGTGTCGGGTTCCGAAGCCCTTTATCTGGCCTTGCGGCAGCTCGCTGCCGAGAAGCCCACGGCGGCCGTCGTCACGGGCCTTGCGGCATCCGGCGGCTATATCGTGGCTGCCGCGAGCGACCGCATCGTGGCCCAGCAGACCTCGCTGGTGGGCTCCATCGGCGTGCTGTTCCAGATCCCGAATGTCAGCAGGCTGCTGGACTCCGTGGGCGTCAATGTCGAATCCATCAAGTCGAGCCCGCTCAAGGCTGCTCCCAGTGGCTTCGAGCCGACGTCGCCGGAGGCGAAAGCTGCCCTCGAACAGGTGGTCAAGGACCATTACGACTGGTTCAAGGGTCTGGTGCGCGAGCGCCGCAAGCTGAATGAGACCGAACTGGCGAATGTCTCCGATGGCCGGGTCCATACAGGCCGTCAGGGCGTCGAGCGCAAGCTGGTCGATGTGATCGGCGGAGAGAGGCAGGCCGTCGACTGGCTGGAAGGCGAGCGCAATGTGGCCAAATCGCTGCCCGTGCGTGAATGGAAACGCAGGAGTGATTCGGATGCGCTCGGCCTGTGGTCTGCCGCCAGTCGGCTGGCCATGGCGGCTGGGTTTGACAGCCTTGCCACGGTCCTGACACGCGCGGCGAGCCTGGAAGTGGGCACACGCCTTGACGGAGCCTTGGCTCTCTGGCAGCCTGCAGTTGAAAATTGAACTATCTCAAGTGCTTATGGACGCGGCATGATCAAGTCAGAACTCGTACAGCGCATCGCCGACCGCAATCCGCACCTTTACCAGCGGGACGTCGAGAACATCGTCAACGCCATCCTTGACGAGATCGTTCAGGCGCTTGCCAATGGAAACCGTGTGGAGTTGCGCGGGTTCGGAGCTTTCGCCACCAAACAGCGTGATGGCCGCGTGGGCCGCAATCCTCGCACCGGTGAACTGGTGCAGGTGGATGAAAAGTCCGTGCCTGCGTTCAAGACCGGCAAGGAGCTTCGGCTCAAGCTGAATGGCAAGGTCTGAGAGCAGGGCCCGACATCGGTTGCCGTGCTTTCTGGCCATGCGTGTTGGGTTGGGCCATCCGGGAGTTGAAGATGCTGCGTTTCGTCAAGATGCTGATTGCCATCCCTGCAGCTCTGGCCATCGTGCTGTTCGCCATTGCCAACCGGCAAGCGGTGCGTGTTTCGTTCGATCCCATGTCGCGCGATATGCCGTCGGCGTTCATTGATATGCCGCTGTTTGCCGTCGCGCTTGCCGCGCTGGGCCTTGGCGTCCTGATCGGCGGCATCGCGGCGTGGCTGGCACAGGGGCGTCACCGCAAGGCGGAACGCCAGTTGAAGCGCGAGGTCAGCCGCCTGTCCGGTGAAACCGCTGCGCTGCGCTCGGTTGCGCCTGAGGCGTCCTTGGCCAATCTCCCGCGGACCCGATGAACAGATGCGTTTCATCAACGCCGACGAGATCGACCGGCTGCTGTCCTTCGAGACCCTGATTCCGGCTCTGGAAACAGCTTTTCTCGGCGGGATTGTCGCCCCGGTCCGGCATCACCACCATATCGCACGGCCTGATGCGGATGCGACCCTGCTGCTGATGCCGGCCTGGACCGGGCCTGCCCTGATGCCCGCCTATCTGGGTACCAAGATCGTCACCGTCTTTCCGGGCAACTCGGCAAGGTCGCTGCCGAGCATTGCCGGGACCTACCTTCTGATGGATGGCGGGACCGGAGCGCCGCTTGTCGTCATGGATGGGGCACGGCTGACATTGTGGCGAACGGCTGCAGCCTCGGCGCTCGCCAGCCGCTCCATGGCGCGCAACGATGCCAGCCACATGCTCATGGTGGGTGCCGGTTCGCTCGCGAGGTTTCTGGTCGAGGCGCATGCAAGCGTGCTCCCCCTGACACATATCGAGGTCTGGAACCGGACCCGATCCGGCGCGGACCGGGTCGTGGCCGATCTTGCCGCACGAGGTTTCAAGGCTTCCGCCAGCGATGACCTTAAGACATCGGCTCGGCATGCCGACCTGATCTCGTGTGCCACTCTGGCAACCGCCCCTCTGGTGATGGGCGACTGGCTGAAGCGTGGCTCGCACCTTGACCTTGTCGGAGCGTTCAACCTGTCGATGCGCGAGGCGGATGACACGGCGCTGCACCGGGCGCGGGTTGTCGTCGATACATCAGCCGCCTTGACGGAGGGCGGAGATGTCGCCGTCGCCATCAAGGCGGGCGCGTATGACGCTGGCCAGCCACTTGGCACATTGTCCGACCTTGTCGGCGGCACCATCACGCCGCGCAGGTCAGGTGAAGACATCACCTTGTTCAAGTCGGTCGGTGCCTCGCTGGAAGACCTTGCCGCCGCGATGCTGGTGCAGAGGCTGATGACCGCTCACAGTGGCGGCAACTGAGCCTGCTGGCCCGGTGCGGCAGGGACCATTGCAGAAATCCGGCACAGCCTGATCTTGTGACGTGCAATCCGCGTATCATGTGATATACAGGAAAATACGTAGTCTTGGGCATCCCAAGCAGCGTGGGGCTGGCAGGGCATCATCCTGTTGCTGTCCCCATGCCCAGGAGAGCCAACATGATGGTGGCGGCACATCACGCACATGGGCTGAGCAGGCAGGACCGGATCGACCGCGTGCTCGAGCTGGTGCTCAGCACACGCAAGCGGGCACCTGCAAACCATCTGCCAAAGCGCCTGAATGGCCTGTTCCGCGAGCTTGGCAAACCTGAACCCGCCAATGATCCCGATGACATTGAGGATCTGATCTGGGCGCTCTGGATCAGCCATCCCGAAGGTGGTGCCGCGACGGCCATGTCGAACGCCTGTGAGGCCATGGCAGCGGGGGCCTTTGATCTGGCCAAGCCCATCCTCGATGAGCTGGTTGCGCGCTATCCGGACTGGCCCGAGGCCTGGAACAAGCGCGCGATCCTTTCCTTCATCGCGCGCCAGGACGAGGCATGCTTGGCCGACATCGAGCGCACCTTGCAGCTTGAACCCCGTCATTTCGGCGCGATTTCGGGTTTTGCCCAGATCTGTGTCAGGCAAAGGCGCCATGTCGAGGCCAAGGCTGCCCTGACCATCGCGCTGGAAATCGATCCGCATCTGCTCGGATTGCGCGAGTTGATGAAAACACTCGATACGCCGAAGCGGTCCATGCACTGACACTGGCGAGCGAACTGAGACTTTGTGAGCGAACCGATCCTTGCGCGACCAGCATGATCGGTCGCTCCATGAAGGAGCCGCCTGTTTTCGCGTAGACCAGAGGCGTGGGCGGCGCTGCAAATCTGCGCCTTGCCATGGTTCGGAACGCCAAAACCGTGGCGCAGGCTCTGGTTCAGCGTTATCTTCTCGAAGAATCATGGCCTGGGGCCATGCGGGGCATCGTCGATGATCTTCAACGCGGCGGCATGATTTGCACAACGATCTTTCATGTCGTCTTTCATCTCCCCTGCACCATGCGGACGTGCGCGCTGACGGACCTCAAGGACTGTGCGCGATGACCTGGCGTCGCGGTCTGGCGGAGCTTTCCTCAGGCAAGATTGTGGACGGGGTCTCGCGCCCTGATCTGACCCTTGCCATCCGGCGCGGAGCCACGCGGCATCTGAGGCAGGCCGGCTTTGTCGTGGCGCAGGAAATGACCTTCGCCAGCGGGCGTCGGGCTGATCTGGTCGCCATACGGCCCAACCACGACATCTGGATCATCGAGGTCAAATCAGGGCTTGCGGATTTCAGGGCAGACGCCAAATGGCTGGAATATGCGGATTACTGCGATGCCCTGTGCTTTGCCGTCGGCCTCGACTTCCCGCAGGCGTTGATTCCGCCGGGCATCGGACTGATCGTGGCGGACGGCTTTGGCGGGACACTGCTGCGAGAGCCCCTGCGCCTTGCCCTGGCTCCCGCCCGGCGCAAGGCGCTCATGCTGTCTTTCGCGCAGCTTGTGGCTGGCCGTCTGATGCGGCTCGACGATCCGGGGTTCGACGGCCTGCTCTAAGCGCTTTGCCCGATGTCAGCGCGGGGCGCGTTTGGCCAGGATGCGCTGCAAGGTGCGGCGGTGCATCTGCAGACGCCGGGCCGTCTCCGAGACATTGCGGTCGCACAGTTCATAGATGCGCTGGATGTGCTCCCAGCGGACCCGGTCTGCCGACATCGGATTTTCCGGCAGGTCGGGCTTCGCATCCGGCGCAGCGCCCAGCGCGGCATGGATTTCGTCCGCGTCCGCAGGCTTGGCGAGATAATCAACCGCACCCATCTTCACGGCGCTGACGGCGGATGCGATGTTGCCGTATCCAGTGAGGATCACGCCGCGCGCATCGGGCCTGCGCTCTTTCAGGCGGGCGATCACATCAAGGCCGTTTCCGTCACGCAGGCGCATGTCGATCACCGCGAAGGCCGGTGGAGACGCATTCACCAGGGCCAGGCCGTCGGCCACGCTTTCTGCGGTGCGGACCGTATAGCCGCGCGCTTCCATGGCGCGCGCAAGGCGGGTCACGAACGGCCTGTCATCGTCAACGAGCAGCAAGCTCATCTCCGGGGGTGGTGTCATGGCCAGCGTGGCTGCTGCAGATGTCGTCATTGTGCCAGCATCGATGTTCATTGTGGTCACCGTTGGCGGTTGGGCCCATGCCGCCCCGCAATAGCTACTACGCTGTGCGAGCGGTCTGGATCAGGTTGGCTGTCGTTTAAAAAGTTTAGGCGTCGGATCCCAGTGTTCAAGCCCTGCATCGGCAGGCGGACGGCTGCGCACCTCGAAAACCTGCCTCGGCCACGAAATGGTGATGCGCGCACCACCCTTTTCGCGCGGATTGTTGGCGAAACGGATCTGGGCACCTGAGCGCTCCAGCAGCGTCTTGGCGATGAACAGGCCAAGGCCCAGGCCTTGCCGCGCGACCTGGTCCTGCCGGGCCGTGCCGACGGTCCGGTCCCGGCTCCGGCCCCGCGAGGTGATGTAAGGCTCGCCGGCCCTGAGCAGGATGTCCGGCGCGAAACCCGGCCCGTCATCGTTGACCTCGATGGCGACCCGCGTGTCGGTCCAGGTTCCGGTCAGGGTCACGCCTGCCACGGCGAAATCCACGGCGTTATCGACGAGGTTGCCGATGCCGTAAAGCACCGACGGGTTGCGGCGCATCACGGGCTCTGCGCCCTCCCCGCTCACACTGACGAGGATCGGCACGCCGAAGGGACGCTGCGGGCCTGCAATCTCTTCCAGAAGCTGGCGCAACCCGAACGTCGAGAGCGGGCCATTGTCCTCATCAAGGGATGTGAGTGTCCGGAGGATCTTGCGGCAGCGGTCAACCTCCTGCCGGAGCAGCGCGATGTCCTCTGCGAGCGGCGAGCCTTCAGGCGCGAGGTTGGCGATTTCCTTGGCCACGAGCGTGATGGTGGCCAGCGGTGTGCCCAGTTCATGCGCGGCGGCGGCCGCAAGACCATCAAGCTGTGACAGATGCTGCTCGCGCGCCATCACCATTTCGGCAGCGCTGAGCGCCTCGGCCAGATCATCAGCCTCTGCGGAGACACGCCAGGCATAGACAGCGGTGAAAACGACGCCGAGGAGGATCGACACCCAGATGCCGCCCACATACAGCGCCGGCAGGTTGAGCGGCACTGCCGGATCCCACGGCAAGGGCAGGTGCGAGAACGACAGGAACGTCGCCACCAGCACCACCAGCGCGCCAAGCCAGAGGGTATGAACGGGCGGCTGAGCCGTGGCCGAGATCAGAACCGGCGCGAGGAACAGCAAGGCAAAGGGGTTCTCCAGCCCCCCCGTGAGATAGAGCAGGGCACCAAGTTGCAGCACATCATAAGCCAGGAGCCCCGATGCCGCCCTGTCGCTGAGACGATGGCTCATGGGATAGCTGACACGCAACCCGATGTTGAGCCAGACCGAGGCAGCGATCAGCAGGACACAGGCTGCAAGCGGAACCTTGAACCCCAGCCCCAGATGCACGAGTGCAATGGCGACGCTCTGGCCAAGAACTGCCAGCCAGCGCAGCCTGACAACCGTGTCAAGCCGCAGGCGACGGGAGGTGCGGGCCAGGGCAATGTCGATGTGATCAGCCATCTCTCTCACATAAACAGCAACGGGGACGATGTCATGGGCTGCATTGTCGCCCTGGCCGGAGAGGCATGACCGTAAAGCTACGTAGACACATTTTATAAGGGAGTGTGTAATTGTATATCCAGACGAAAGCGTTATCTTCCAATTCTTGTGCAATGCAGCACGATTGGCAGGACGCTGATCATTGTGATGCAGGGTTTGAACACGGAGTTCAGCATGTTGCCGTACTATCTGTATGAGACTGCCCACATGATGATGGGCCCAGCCCGTGCCATGTCCGACATGACCCAGCTCATCTTCAAGAATCCTGTCAATCCCCTGACCTACACGCCTTTCGGCAAGACAATGGCGGCATCCGCCGAATTGTTCGAGCGCACCACGCGCCGCTATGGCAAGCCGATCTTCGATCTGCCGACGACACTGGTGGGTGGCGAACGCGTCGCCATCACCGAACGGGTTATCTGGGAACGCCCGTTCTGCAAGCTCATCCACTTTACACGCGCGCTCCGCCCCGGACAGAGGAAAGGCCCCAAGGTGCTGATGGTTGCGCCGATGTCCGGGCACTATGCCACGCTGCTGCGCGGCACGGTGGAGGCATTCCTGCCGGATCACGAGGTCTACATCACCGACTGGGCTGATGCGCGCATGGTGCCGTCGAGCGAGACCTTCGATCTTGATGACTATATCGATTACCTGATCGAGATGTTCCACATGCTCGGGCCCGACACCCATGTCATGGCCGTGTGCCAGCCCTCCGTGCCCGTGATCGCGGCGATCGCGCGGATGGAAGCCGAGAACGATCCCGGCGTGCCACGCTCGATGACACTGATGGGCGGGCCCATCGACACGCGCCGCGCGCCAACCGCGGTGAACAAGATCGCGCAGGAGCGCGGACTGGAGTGGTTCAAGCGCAACTGCATCGTCAAGGTGCCGCTCGTCTATCCAGGCGCGCTGCGCACGGTCTATCCGGGCTTCATGCAATTGTCAGGCTTCATGGCGATGAACATGGACAAGCACATGAGCGCCCATTACGACATGTTCCGGCATCTGGTGAAGGGCGACGGCGAGCCTGCCGAGAAGCACCGCGAATTCTACGACGAGTACATGGCGGTGATGGACCTCACCTCCGAGTTCTATCTCCAGACTGTCGACGTCGTGTTCTGCAAGCATCTGCTGCCCAAGGGCGAGATGATGCACCGTGACAGGAAGGTCGACCTCACGGCGATCCACCGCGTGGCGCTGATGACCGTGGAAGGCGAGTTCGACGACATTTCGGGCGTTGGCCAGACCGATGCCGCCCATGACCTCTGCGTCAACATTCCTGACGACAAGCGGGTGCGTCACATGCAGCAGAAGGTGGGCCATTACGGCGTCTTCAACGGCTCGCGCTTCCGCTCGGAGATTGCCCCCCGCATTGCCGACTTCATGCTGACGCTGGACATGGAAGCCGCCAAAAGCGCCAGCAGCGACAGTGCGCAGGCCGCCCGCAGGCAGATGAGGGTTCTGAAAAGCGCCTGATCGCATGTGATTTCTGGAGCTCCTCCTCGGGCGGGCTCCGGAAGTCTGCATATCCGATTGCAAAGCTCTTTCAAAAGGTCCGCGAATCCCCCAGATTCAAGCGGCATGCGTTTTTCCTTCTTCAAAGCACCGCCTGATCCGGATCACATCGAGGTCGCGCACGGGACCAGCCGTTTCAAGGTGGCGGTCAAGCGACGCACGGCTGCGCGCCGTTTCACCCTGCGCGTCTCGAACGCATCGGGCGAGATCGTGCTGACGCTGCCTGAACGCGCCGATCTGAAAGCCGCACAGGTGTTTGCACAGGCCCATGGCGGCTGGATCGCGACAAGGCTGGCCAAGCGGCCCGACACGGTTCCGTTCCAGACCGGCGCGATGGTGCCCTTCAGGGGCGTTCCGCACCGGATTGTTCACTGGTCCGCCATTCGCGGCGTGACGCGGGCCACGACCGACCGGGATGGCGCGCCGATCCTCGCGGTGTCGGGCGAGACAGGGCACGTGGCGCGGCGCGTCACCGATTTTCTCAAGCGCGAGGCGTTGAAGGATCTGACGCACGCTGTCGGGCGGCACACGGCAACGCTTGGCATCCCGGCGCGCAAGATCGCCGTGCGCGACACGGCCAGCCGCTGGGGCTCGTGCTCGTCCAAAGGGCACCTGAGCTTCTCGTGGCGGCTGGTGATGGCGCCGCCGCTGGTGCTGGACTATCTCGCGGCGCACGAGGTCGCTCATCTGAAGGAGATGAACCACTCCCACCGTTTCTGGACGCTGACACACAAGCTGTGCCCGCTGACCGAGGAAGCCGAAGCCTGGCTCAAGCGCAACGGAACCGGCCTGCACAGGTATGGATGATCACATGATGCGCCGCACGCTGGTCACCGGGCCGCCGCCCTTGGCGGTGATCCTGTCCACCGCCGTACCCAGGGGCTCACTCGCCACCAGCATGTGATGTCCGTTGGCATGGATGAGGGTGTGGGCGTCCTGCATCAGGCCGACATGGCCTTTCCAGAACACCAGATCTCCCCTCATCAGGCCTGAAAGGGTGGCATCCATGGCCACGACGCTCCCGACGGTGCGCTCCTGCATGTCGCTGTCCCGCAGCGCATTCATGCCAGCCGCATCCAGCGACAGCTGCACCAGAGCGGAACAATCAAGCCCGAGGCTTGACTTGCCGCCCCACAGATAGGGGGCATGCAACAGCCTTTCGGCGACCATGACAGGGTCGGGCGCGTGATGGTCCAGGCCATCGAGATGCGTGAACCATACAAACGACCGGGCAAGGCCGGCAACCCCGGCGACCACGGCGAAATCGCCCTGTCTGTCCAGCACATGCACGCGCGAGCCCAGCGACAATGTCATGGCGCGCGGCAGCTTCATGGAGGGGCCGGGATAGGCGAAGGTGCGCACGGCGCTGACACGGTGAGTGGCTGCAGCGGCCGGCGGGCCAAGGCGTTCAGCGGGCAGATAACCCACATAACCGTCAGAGGCGAGTTGCCCCCAGGCCCAGCCTTCGCCTGTTTCGAACACAGTGACCATCTCGCCGCACAGCGCTTCGGTGTCGAGCGCCGCATCCTTGCGAGGCTCGCGGTGGACGGGCGCCGTGTGGGTGATGACCTGCATCTTCTGGCCGCCGACAAACTCTGCGGCCTCGACCTTGCCCTTGAGAGACAGGTCGGCCAGATCAGGGCGAAACGCATGCAGGCGTCGGTCGAGGGGAGCCGTCATCAGCGGTTGATGTCCTTCAGGTGCGTGACAATCAGGTCGGCCAGATGGTCGATCGCCTGGGCGCCTGCCACCGTGCGCTTAATGATGACATTGCGCCTGTCGAGCCCATCGCGCTCGCGCGTAACGAGGCCGAGCTTGCCCATCGTGTCGAGCGCGCGGGTGATGACGGGCTTGGTAACCTTCAGCCGCTCCGCCAGCCCGCGCACGGTGTGGGGCGGCAGGTCGAGATAGATGGTCATCAGGATGGCATACTGGCGCGACGACAGGTCAGGCGCACCGGCCAGAACCTGAGCCAGATTGACATCGCGCCACATGAACAAAGCCTGTGCCGGTCTGATCTCCTGCACCATGTTCGCTTTCGATTTACGTTCTGCCCGCCCATTCCTGACATGGCAGTGGTGAACGAAGCCTCAAGGACATCTC
>JANMHN010000091.1:0-8736 GCA_031375185.1 Allobosea sp.
CCTTCAGGCCAAACGTGGTGGGCAAGGCGTGCTGCATCACCGTGCGGGCCACCATGGGCGTGTCGCGATGCGCAGCTGCAAGGCCGGCCAGCGCCGAGCCAAGTGATGTCAGGCCATCACCGAACACGCCAATGACATCGCGCACTTGCAGGACTAGGGCCGTGTCCATCACATCCTGGGTGGTCGCGCCCCAATGCACGAAGGGCTGACCTTCCGCATCGACGCGCGCGGTCAGAAGTTTCACCAGCGGAATCACAGGCGTGCCTGCCTTTGCGGTTCCGAGCGCCACCGCATCCACCAGTTCAGTCAGTTCATCCGCATGGAGTGTGCTGACAGCCTCGCTGATCGCCCTTGCGGCACCGACGGGGATGACGTTGGCGGATGCTTCGGCTCTCGCCAGCGCAGCCTCGACGTCAAGCATGCGGCGTACATAACCGACATCCGACATGATCTCAGCGACCCGTTCATCCACCATGAGCTGGTCGAAAAGCTGCGCGCCATGAATGCGGGACATCGGGTCTGCCTTTCGGCCAATTACTCTTGGGCCTCTTGCGCAAACGCGCATTATGTCTTCGATAGCGTCTGGCGTTGTGCGCAGGCAAGCGCCCAACATGCGGGAGAGCGAACAATGGCGATGAAAATGTCAGGCGAAGTCAGTTTGCCGGCCAGCCGCGATGTCGTCTGGGCAAAGCTCAATGATCCCGAGGTGCTGAAACTGTGCATTCCCGGCTGCGAGGAACTCATCAAGGATGACGAGACCCATTTCTCCGCCGTGGCGAAGATCAAGCTGGGACCGGTGAAGGCGACCTTCCGCGGCAAGGTCGCGCTGTCGGACATCGATCCGCCCAATGGCTACACCATCAGCGGGGAAGGCGAGGGCGGGATTGCCGGTTTTGCCAAGGGCGGGGCCAAGGTCGCGCTATCGGATGCAGAAGGCGGCGGAACCTTGCTGACCTATGATGTCGATGCACAGGTGGGCGGCAAGATCATGCAGCTCGGCTCACGTCTGATCGATTCTGTCGCCAAGAAATATGCGGATGAGTTCTTCGCAAAGTTCGCCGATGCCGTCGCGGTCTGATCAGTTCCTGCTCAGGAGCGCGGTGGCCTTTTCCTTGCGGTTGTTCTCGTAGGTGCCCTGCGCGTTTGTGGGGGCAACCTGTGTCATCGTCATCAGGAAGTCCGGGCCGGACATGCTCACCACGTTGCCCGAGACCATGCTGGCTGAAATGGAGAGCGGCTGTCCGATCAGGGTGACGGAGACAACCTTGTTGCCTGCGATGTTCACAACGATGTCGGACCTTGCCCCGAAGGATCCGCTCCAGCGACCATCCCACATGATCGCCTGCTGCGCTGGCGCCGCCGGTTTTGATGCGGGGGCTGACGGCGTTGCAGCTGGCTGCTTTTTTTGTGACGAAGAAGGCAAGTTGAAGGCCATCGAGAATACCACCGATAGAACAATCTGACGTATTGTCACTGCATGACCCTGACTTCCCTTATTTCTGCTACAAGATTCAATATGTCAGACAAGCTCGACTGCGTGAAAACTGTACAGTCCAGAAAATTTAACGGTAATCTATTTACGGTAATCTCGTGAGACCTGCATGCAATGCCATGTCGTGCGTGACTTGTTTTGCGAGAAGCGGTCCCGGCGGCAGATAGATCGCCCTGCGTTCGATGATGCTGCTCACCGGAGTGACACGTTGCTGCGCAACGGTCATGACACGTCATGAGGGGCCTGCCTGTAGCTCAGGTTGTCAAAACATGGCAAAAACGCGACGATTCAGACGTTTTTTTATTTTGATAACCCGCTTGACGTGCGAAAAATGACGGCTCACTCTGTTTTTAGAAATTCCAGAGTGAACGAGACGCTACGTTGTTGCGATCTGGCTCACCTGATGGAGATCTTCTATCCTCACTTCAGGCCGGACTGGTCCGGTGTGCGGACAGACCCAAAACAAATGACCGTTCGCGCTATCCTGCGACGTTACGGCTACCACGGAGGAGAATGTTTATGGCCGCCGTCTCGATGATGGTAAACGGCAAAACCGTTACTGCTGATATTGATCCAAGGACGCTTCTCGTCCAGTTCATCCGCGAAAACCTGCGCCTGACCGGCACGCATGTGGGCTGTGACACCAGCCAGTGCGGTGCCTGCGTCGTTCACATCGATGGCAAGGCGGTGAAGGCCTGCACCACACTTGCGCTCCAGTGCCATGGTGCCTCCGTCGTGACCATCGAAGGGCTCGCCGCTGCAGACGGCACGCTGCACCCGATGCAGGAGGCCTTTCGCGAACACCATGGCCTGCAGTGCGGTTTCTGCACACCGGGCATGATCATGTCAGCCGTGGATATCGTGAACCGCAAGGGCGCGGGCCTCGACGAGCACACGATCCGTGAGGAGCTTGAAGGCAACATCTGCCGCTGCACGGGATATCACAACATTGTCCGCGCCGTCGAAGCCGGTGCCAAGGCCATGACATCAGGTGTGCCGATGAAGCACGCCGCTGAATAAACGGCAGTCGGCAGTCGGCAATCGGCTGTGGTGGCCTGATACTCACCGCCCGACCGCTGCGATTGCCTTCCGACTGCCGGTGCCGATTGCCTTACTGCCAAACAGCAAGCACTCGGGAGAGAGACCATGTCCACGACAGGAATCGGCGCCTCCGTCAGGCGCAAGGAAGATCACCGTTTCATCACCGGCGCAGGCCGCTACACCGATGACATCAACAGGCCCGACCAGGCGTATGCCTATTTCGTGCGCTCGCCGCATGCCCATGCGACGATCACGAAGATCGATGCGTCAAAGGCCAGCAAGATGCCGGGCGTGCTGGCTGTCCTCACGGGCGATGACCTTGCCGCCGACAAGGTTGGTGGCCTCATCTGCGGCTGGATGATCCACAACAAGGATGGCTCGCCGATGCGGGCGGGCGGACACCCGGCGCTGGCGCAGGGCAAGGTGCGCTACGTGGGAGACCATGTCGCGGTCATCGTGGCCGACACGCTGGCACAGGCCCGTGACGCGGCTGAGGCGATGGTGGTTGACTATGACGTGCTGCCAGCGGTGGTCGATACGGCGACCGCCACCAAATCCAAGACCATCGTTCACGATGTGGCTCCCGACAATTCGGTCTATAACTGGCATCTTGGCAACAAGGACGAAACGGTTGCTGCCTTCAAGGCCGCCAAGCATGTCGTCAAGCTGGACCTGGTCAACAACCGCCTCGCGCCAAATCCGATGGAGCCGCGCGCCGCTGTCGGCTACTACGACAAGGGCGAGGACCATTACACGCTCTACACCACCAGCCAGAACCCGCATGTGGCTCGGCTTGTGCTGTCCGCGTTCATCGGCATTGCGCCCGAGAACAAGCTGCGCGTGATTGCGCCGGATGTCGGCGGCGGCTTTGGCTCCAAGATCTTCATCTACGCCGAGGAAACCGTCTGTGTCTGGGCGTCCAAGAAGGTTGGCCGTCCGGTGAAGTGGAACTCGGATCGGACCGAAGCCTTCCTGTCGGATGCGCATGGCCGTGACCACGTCACCCATGCAGAAATGGCTCTGGATGCCGGCGGCAAGATCCTGGGCCTCAGGGTCCACACCATCGCCAATCTTGGCGCTTACCTGTCGACCTTCTCGTCTTCGGTGCCGACCTATCTGTATGCGCCGCTGCTGTCCGGCCAGTACAACATTCCCGCCGTCTATGCCGAAGTCGATGCGGTTTACACCACCACCGCGCCAGTCGATGCCTATCGCGGTGCGGGCCGCCCGGAGGCAACTTTCGTGGTCGAGCGGCTGGTCGAGATCGCAGCGCGGCAGATCGGGATGGATCCGGCGAAGTTCCGCCAGATGAACTACATCACCAAGTTCCCGCATCAGACGCCGGTGATCATGTGCTACGATGCCGGCAACTACAATGCCTCCATGAAGAAGGCGCTTGAAGCGGCCGACTACAAGGGCTTCGGCAAGCGCCGCAAGGAAGCGGAGAAGCGCGGCAAGCTGCGCGGCATCGGCTTCTCCTCCTACATCGAGGCTTGCGGCATTGCGCCATCGGCTGCGGTCGGCTCGCTGGGGGCAGGGGTCGGTTTGTGGGAATCGGCAGAGGTCCGCGTCAATCCGATTGGCACGGTCGAGGTGCTGACGGGTTCGCACAGCCATGGCCAAGGCCACGAGACGACCTTTGCGCAGCTTGTCTGCGAACGTCTCGGCGTCTCGATGGATGCCGTGTCGATCGTGCATGGCGATACCGACAAGGTGCAGATGGGCATGGGAACCTATGGCTCCCGCTCGGGCGCTGTCGGCATGTCGGCCATTTCCAAGGCCCTCGACAAGGTCATCGCCAAGGGCAAGAAGGTCGCCGCCTATGTGCTTGAGGCGTCCGAGAAGGACATCGACTTCAAGGATGGCAAGTTCAGCGTCAAGGGCACCGACAAGACCCTTGATTTCGGGGCCTGCGCGCTTCAGGCCTACATTGCCCACAAGTTCAACGGGCAGGATCTTGAGCCGGGCCTGAAGGAGGGCGCGTTTTATGACCCGACCAACTTCACCTTCCCGGCAGGCGTCCACATCGCCGAGGTCGAGATCGATCCCGATACCGGCAAGACGGAGGTTGTGAACTGGACTGCGGTGGATGATTTCGGCATCGTCATCAATCCGATGATCGTCGAAGGCCAGGTTCATGGCGGCATCGCCCAGGGCATCGGGCAGGCGCTGCTCGAAGGCGTGGTCTACAACGCAGATGGCCAGCTCGTGACGGCCAGCTACATGGACTACTGCATGCCGCGCGCCGACGATTTGCCATCCTTCCAGGTCGGCATGACAGTGACGGCCTGCCCGTCCAATCCGCTTGGTATCAAGGGGTGCGGCGAGGCTGGCGCGATTGCCGCGCCGCCCGCGCTGATCAACGCCATCACCGACGCTGTCGGCCATGAGGATGTGGTGATGCCGGCCACACCAAAGGTTGTCTGGCGTGCCGCGCAGAAAGCCTTGAAGAGGATGGCGGCGGAGTAAGCCGCGCGATCGCTCTTTCTCATTCCGACGTCGGTTGTTGACGTTGTCGGCAACAGTCTGGCGGAAGAGGGATCGCACCACTCTTCTCCCGATATCGACATTTCCCGAGGGGCGGCGGTGCAAGCTGTCTGACCCCTCTCCCTAACCCTCTCCCGCAAGGGGAGAGGGAACAGAGCGGAGGACATCACCATGTACGCATTCACCTATCACCGCCCCGACACCGTTCGCCAGGCCGCCGGGCTGCTGGCTCGCAAGGATGACCCCAAGGTGCTGGCCGGCGGCCAGACCCTGTTGCCCACGATGAAGCAGCGCCTCGCCTCGCCGGGCAATCTGATCGATCTGGCTGGCGTCAGCGAGATGAAGGGTATCGAGCGCAAGGGCCGCGCCATTGTCATCGGCGCGATGACCACCCATGCCGAGGTGGCCGAGAACGCCGATGTGCAGGAGGCCATCCCCGGTCTTGCGGCGCTCGCCGGCAATATCGGCGACCCGCATGTGAGGCACCGCGGCACCATTGGCGGTTCTGTCGCCAACAATGATCCCGCCGCCTGCTATCCTGCCGCCTGCCTCGCGATGGGCGCGACGATCATCACCAACAAGCGCAAGATTGCCGCCGACGATTACTTCCAGGGCATGTTCGACACGGCGCTGGAGGATGGCGAGGTGATCACCAAGGTCTCGTTCCCCATTCCCGGCAAGTCGGCTTATGCCAAATTCCCCAATCCAGCCTCGCGCTATGCGTTGGTTGGGGTCTGCGTTGCCAAGCGTGGCGCAGAGGTCCGCGTGGCTGTGACGGGTGCTGGTGCATCGGGCGTGTTCCGCTGGCCCGAGGCTGAGGAGGCGCTGAAAAAGCGGTTCTCGTCAAAATCGCTGGAAGGCCTGGCGGCGTCATCGAAGGGCATCAATGCGGATATTCACGCCGATGCCGAGTACCGCGCCCATCTGATCGGCGTCATGGCGCGCAGGGCTGTCGATGCGGCTGTGGGGAAGTGATCCAGCATTTGGCCATCCCGGACTTGATCCGGGATCGGCCTGCGCCCACCGCATGATCCCGGCTCAAGGCCGGGATGACCTTGCGCATGCGAATATTTCGCTCAGTACATGAACTTCTCTTCGATGATCTTGCCGTCCTTGACGGTGTAGAGGCCGACTTCGGCGAAGTTTGAGCTCTTGCCTGTCGCCTTGTCGGTCACATCCATGGCGAAATGCACGGCGAACTGGTCGCCATTCACGAACGGACCGCTCGTGGTGCCGCCTGTGACCTGGTTGTTGGCTTCCCACCAGTCCGACTTCGCCTTCAGCGCCGCTGTGCCCTGCACCCGAGACATTGGTCCTTCCATCGCCTCGATGCTGACGATGTCCGGTGAATTGAACTTTGCTGCCGCGCCATGATGATCGCCTGCCTTGAGCATGTCGGTGAACGCTTTGGCGATGTCTGCAGTTGTCATCCTGTCCTCCTTGTTTATGATATGTTCCATGTCCAAGCAATCAACACATAGTATTTGCGATTGTCAACTTGGTGACGGCGCGCGCGCTTTCGGCCATAAAGATGCTCCTGCAGTTTCCTCTTTCCTGTCCGGTTTCATGACCACACTCCCCACCTCCATAGACGCGACTGCGGCCCTGCTCAAATCAGGCGGCTACATCGCGGACCGCTCGCTTGCCACCGTGCTCTTTCTGGCTTTGCGCATGGGGCGGCCCTTGCTGCTGGAAGGGGAGGCGGGTGTCGGCAAGACCGAGATCGCCAAGGTTCTCAGCGCCACGCTTGGCCGCAAGCTCATCCGCCTGCAATGCTACGAGGGGCTGGATGTCTCCTCCGCTGTCTATGAGTGGAACTATGCGCAGCAGATGATGGCGATCCGGCTGGCGGAGGCGGCGGGCCATGGGAATAACGGCGGCGTCAATCGCGACAAGCTGGAGGGGGAGCTGTTCTCCGAGCGCTACCTGATCCGCCGCCCGCTGCTGCAGGCGCTGGAGCCGCATGAGGGCGGCGCGCCGATCCTGCTGATCGATGAGCTTGACCGCACCGACGAAGCTTTCGAGGCCTTCCTGCTGGAAGTCCTGTCGGATGGACAGGTGACCATTCCCGAACTTGGCACCATCAAGGCCGCAGAACCGCCCATCGTGATTGTCACATCGAACCGCACGCGAGAAATCCACGATGCGCTGAAGCGGCGCTGTCTTTACCACTGGGTCGACTACCCTGATTCAGAGCGGGAACTTGCGATCCTGAAGGCCAAGTCGCCACACGCGCCCGCAAAACTCTCAAGACAGATCGTCGCTTTCGTGCAGGCCATCCGCAAGGAAGAGCTGTTCAAGGCGCCGGGCGTGGCCGAGACGCTGGATTGGGCGACCGCGCTGGTGGAACTCGACGCCGTGGCGCTCGATCCCGCGCTGGTCTCCGACACGATCGGCGCGCTGCTCAAGTATCAGGATGACATCCAGAAAATGCAGGGCAGTGCTGTGAAGAAGCTGCTGGACGAGATGAAGGGGGCGGGGCGGTGAGTGTCGCGGTGCCCGACCATGACGGGTTCGCGTGACCGGCCTCATCGCCGACAATGTTGCCTATTTCGCCCGTGCCTTGCGCGGGGCGGGGCTCAAGGTTGGTCCCGGCTCCGTGCTGGATGCGGTGGATGCGCTGGCGAATGGCGCGCTTGGTGGCCGCGAAGATGTCTACTGGACGCTGCACGCGGTGTTCGTGAAGCGACGAGAGGACATGGGGCTTTTCAATCAGGCTTTTGCACTGTTTTGGCGCAGACGGGCGCTGATCGAGAAAATGATGGCAATGCTCTCGCCCGAAGCGCTCTCCCCGCCCAAGCCTGACAAGGCGCCGGAGGCCGGTGCCTTGCGAGTCAATGAGGCCTTCACGCCGCCCAAGGCCAGCGCCAAGGAAGACATCCGCGAACTCACCGAGTTTTCGGGCCGCCTCACCATCTCCGACAAGGAAACGCTAAAAGGCCGTGATTTCGCCCAGATGAGCGCCGCCGAGGTAACCAGGGCGCAACAGCTCATCGCGCAGATGCGGCTTCCTGACGACAGGGTGACAACGCGGCGTTTCAGGCCCGCTTCACGCGGCAGCATGATCGACTTGCGCCGCACCTTGCGCCAATCGATGCGGGCAGGTGGTGCGGGCATCGAACTGGCCTTCCGCGAGCGCGATGAAAAGAACCCGCCCGTGGTGGCGCTGGTCGATATTTCCGGTTCGATGGCGGAATACAGCCGCATCCTGCTGCATTTCCTGCATGCGCTCACCGATCAACGTCGCCAGGTGCATTCCTTCGTGTTCGGTACCCGGCTGACGAACATCTCGCGCATGCTGCGCACCAAGGATCCTGACGAGGCGCTGGCGCTGTGCGGCAAGGCCGCGCCGGACTGGGAGGGAGGCACGCGCATCGGCCAGGCACTGCATGATTTCAACCGGCTCTGGTCGCGCCGCGTGCTGTCGGGTGGGGCGGTCGTGCTGCTGTTCACCGACGGGCTGGAACGGCAGGGGCTGGAGCAATTGGAGTTTGAGGCCGACCGGCTGCACCGCTCGTGCCGCAAGCTGGTCTGGCTCAATCCGCTGCTGCGCTTCGATGCCTTCGAGGCCAAGGCAGGCGGCATCCGCACGCTCCTTCCACATGTCGACGAGTTCCGCACCATTCACAACCTCGCCAGCATGGAGGCGCTGGTGAAGGCGCTTGGCGGCAGGGACAAGTTGGTCGATCCAAGGGCTTGGCTGAAGGCGGGGTGAG
>JANMHN010000126.1:0-15804 GCA_031375185.1 Allobosea sp.
GGTCAGCGCCACATGAACATGGAATCGATCTACGAGTATGGCTCGCGCGCCGGATACTGGCGGCTCTGGCACATGTTCACCCAGCGCACGATGCCGGTGACGGTCTATGGCGTCGCCACCGCGATGGAAAAGGCACCGGATGTGGTCGCCTCCATGAACGAGGCTGGCTGGGAGATCGCCACCCATGGCCTGAAGTGGATCGACTACCGCGATTACGCGCCCGAAACCGAACGCGAGCATATCATGGAGGCCATCCGCATCCATCGCGAGGTGGCGGGTTCGCGCCCGCTTGGTTTCTATCAGGGCCGCTGCTCTGCCAACACGCTGGCGCTGGCGATGCAGGAAGGTGGCTTTCTCTACACCGCCGACAGCTATTCCGACGAATTGCCCTACTGGATCATGGGCCCGCGCGGACCACAATTGATCACGCCCTACACGCTCGATGCGAACGACATGCGCTTCGCCACGCCCCAGGGCTTCAACAGCGGGGACCAGTTCTTCGCCTACCTCAAAGACACATTCGATGTGCTCTACGCAGAGGGAAGCACCGCGCCGAAGATGATGTCGGTCGGCCTGCATTGCCGCCTTGTCGGCAGGCCGGGCCGCGCCGCAGCGCTGGCGCGATTCCTCGATTATGTGCAAGGCAATGAGCATGCCTGGGTTGCGACGCGGCTTGACATCGCCCGGCACTGGGTCCGGCATCATCCACCCGCCTGTGGCTACACGCCTTCCGCCATGTCCCCCGCCTTGTTCATGGAACGCTTCGGCGGCGTCTGGGAGCATTCACCCTGGGTTGGCGAAATGGCCTTGGCAGCGGGGCTGACCAGCGCCGAAGACAGCAGCGAAGGGCTGCATGCCGCCATGTGCAAGGCCATGCGTGCGGCAACACCCGAGCAGCAACGCGCGCTCATCCTCGCCCATCCGGACCTTGCCGGGAGGCTGGCGGCAGCACAGATAATGACGCCTGAATCAACGGCAGAGCAGGCCTCGGCAGGGCTTGATCATCTCACGCCGGACGAGAAGGCACGCTTCATCGAGCTGAATGAAACTTACAAGACACGCTTCGGCTTTCCGTTCATCATAGCGGTGAAGGACAACACCAAGGCCAGCATCCTCAAGGCCTTCGATGCGCGGCTCAAAAACAACACAGACGAGGAATTCAGCGCAGCCCTCATCCAGATCGAACGAATCACACGTCTCCGGCTGGATTCGCTGATGATGTGATGACGGAGAGAGTTGCAGAGGGACTGCGAATATGTTGCGACGCATCAGAACAAATGACCCGCTTCGGTGTTGAAAGCGTCATGACAAAAAACCTGCCTGCGACAGACGTCGAAACGCTCACGATCGTGCAGCAGGCGGTTGTGCCGCGCCGTCAGCTTCTGGTGCTGGGCGCAGCGGCGTTGCTGTCGGCTTGCACGCCGCCTGAGCCGCCCTTGATGCAGGCACCCTTGGTACAGGCCCGCTTTTCAGGCCGGCCGGATTTCGACCCTGACACGATTTATGCCTCGATGCCTGACGAGCGCTTCCCGCTGGAAGGCGCAGACCTGCGCGAGGTCGACGAGCAGTTCCTGCGCACCATCGCCGAAGCCCCTCCAGGCTTTGCACCCGGCACCATCGTGATCGACACGAATGATCGTTTCCTGCATCTGATCCAGTCAGACGGCAGCGCCATCCGCTACGGAGTAGGTGTCGGGAGGCAAGGCGCGACATGGCGTGGCCGCGCCCGTGTGGGCCGCAAGGCGCAATGGCCAGGCTGGACTCCCACCGCCACAATGGTTCGTGCCGACCCCGAAAAGAACGGCCCGTGGATCGGCGGCATGCCCGGTGGCCCAGACAATCCGCTCGGCGCGCGTGCGCTCTACCTCTACGACGGCTCACGCGACACGATGTACCGCATCCATGGCACGAACGAGCCGTGGAGCATCGGCCAGAACGTGTCCAGCGGCTGCATCCGCCTGATCAACCACGACATCATCGACCTCTTCAAGCGCGTCCCCGAAGGTACGCCGGTCGTTGTCAGAGATTGAGTATCTCACTTGCACTGGGCACGCCGTCATTCCGGGGCACGCACAGCGTGAGCCCGGAACCCATGATCCGTTGCGTAAAAATGCGTGAATGAACCATTGGTGTCATGCCATCAATGGGTTCCGGGCTCCGCTGCGCAGCCCCGGAATGACGCGTCGCTCACGCCAGCCCGGCCTTCACCATCAGCAGACGAGACGCGGCATTGTGCGCCTCGATCTGCCTCGGCAGGTCAATCGTGGCGAGTTGCCCCTCGCGCACCACAACACGCCCGTTGATGATGCTCCACGCGGCTTTCGCAGGTGTGCAGAACACCAGCGCAGCCAGCGGATCGGCTTGCGCACCGGCAAAATCCAGCCCTCGGACATCGAAAGCCACCATGTCGGCAGCGTAACCGGGCGCGATCTGACCGATATCGTCACGGTTGAGCACCTTCGCACCGCCGCGCGTGGCCATGTCGAGCGCCTCGCGCGCCGTCATCGCCTGCGGGCCAAAACCGACGCGTGCCAGCAGCATGGCCTGACGCGCCTCGCCCAGCATGTGCCCTGAATCAGCCGAGGCCGAGCCATCGACACCAAGGCCGACCGGCACGCGTTCCGCCCGCATCTGGCGAACCGGCGCGATGCCGGAGGCCAGCCGCATGTTCGAGCACGGGCAGTGGGCTACCCCGGTTCCGGTGCGGCCAAACAGCTTGATGGCGGTCTCATCCAGCTTGACGCAGTGCGCATGCCAGACATCCGGCCCCACCCAGTCGAGATCCTCCACATATTGCGCCGGTGTCTTGCCGTAGACTTCGAGCGAATAGGAGATGTCGTTGTCGTTCTCGGCCAGATGTGTGTGCAGCGACACGCCATGCTGCCGGGCCAGGATCGCACTCTCGCGCATCAGGTCATCGCTGACGGTGAAGGGCGAACATGGTGCCAGCACCACGCGCAACATGGCGAAGCGCGATGCGTCATGCCAGCGCTCGATCAGGCGCTGCATCTCCTTCAGCACGGCGGGTTCCTGCTCGACAATGGCGTCAGGCGGCAAGCCGCCCTTGCTGACGCCGACCGTCATCGCGCCCCGCGCCGCGTGGAAGCGGATGCCGACACGGGCCGCGGCGTGGATGGCCTCCTCCAGCGTTGCGCCGTTCACATACAGGTACTGGTGATCCGATGATGTGGTGCAACCCGACAGCACAAGTTCAGACATCGCCGTCACGGCAGAGACATGGAACATCTCGGGCGTGATGTTGGCCCAGATCGGATAATGCGCGGTCAGCCAGCCGAACAGCTCGGCATCCTGCCCGGCAGGGGTCGCACGTGTCAGCGACTGGAACATGTGATGGTGCGTATTCACCAGCCCGGGCAGCAGCACATGGCCCGAAAGATCGATGATCTCATCGACGGGGCGAGGATGTTCAGCCAGCACCTCTGCGGTGCGGCCCACCGCGATGATCTCAGGTCCGCGCAGCAGCACGGCCCCATCGGCGATCTCGCGGCGCGCCTCATCCATGGTGGCAAGCACGAGAGCGTTCTTGAGGAGGAGAGTCCTCTCAGTCATTGTTCTCCCTCACCGCTCCCTCAGGGCTTCATTCTGCAGCCTTGTCAGCGGCTTGACGATGTAGTCCAGCACCGACTTGCGTCCCGTGAGGATGTCCACATTGGCGACCATGCCGGGCAGGATCGGATACTCGCGCTCGCCCTTCACAAGCGTGGCGCGGTCGGTCCTGATGCGCGCATGGTAATAGGTTTCGCCGCGCTCTGTCTGGATCGTATCAGCACCGATATGCTCCAGCTTGCCCTTGAGCACGCCATAGGTGGTGTAGTCATAGGCCGTGAGCCGCACCACTGCATCAAGACCGGGCCGCAGATGCGCGATGTCCTGCGGACGGATGCGGGTTTCGATCAGAAGCGTATCTCCGGAGGGCACGATCTCAACAATGTCGACGCCAGGCTTGACCACCTGGCCCAGCGTGCTGACATGCAACGTCTTGACGATGCCGCTGACCGGCGCCCGCACCTCCGTGCGGTCAACCCGGTCCATATCGCCCTTGATCGATTGTTCCAGCGCTGAAATCTGCACGCGCGTTTCGCCAAGCTGGCTGCGCATTTCGGACTGCAAGCCCATTTCGCGTTCGATGCGGCGGTTTTCCGCTTCGCTCAGGGCCTGCCGGATACGCGGCAACGCCAGTTGCGCACCATCCAGTGCGCCCTGCAGCTCATTCTGGCGCGCTTCGAGCCTGATCAGTTCGATGCGCGCTGCAGCGCCGCGCTGAACCAGTGGCCTGGTCAATTCAAGTTCTTCATGACCGATCTCGATGGCGCGGGTGAGATTGGCAATCTTGGATTTGATCTCCTCGATCTCCTGCCTGCGCTGCGCCACCTGCTGATCGATCCCCGCCAGCGATGCCTTCATCTCGCGCTGGCGGCTCGCGTGCATTTCCGCCTGCTCGTTGGCGAGCGATGGCCGCTGGCGCACGACATCCTCCGGCATGGTCAGGGCGCGGTTGTCGACATTGGCCTCAAGGCGCGCCAGCACCGCCCTGAGGCCCAGAAGTTTCTCCCGGCGCTCATCAAGGCTAGAGCCGAAGCCCGTGGCGTCGATCTGGAGCAGCAGTTCGCCCTCCTTCACCATCGCGCCCTCGCGGGTGGCAATGCGCCGGACGATGCCGCCTTCGAGATTCTGCACGACCTGAATGCGGCTGGCAGGGATGACCTTGCCATCGCCGCGCGTCACCTCGTCAACCTTGGCCAAGGCAGCCCAGCCGATGCCGCAGGCCACGGTCAGCACCAGAACCGAGGTCGTGATGTGCATCCACAGCGGGGCAGCCGACAGGCGCCTGTCGAGCCTTGATGGCGTTTGCTCAGCCGACGCTGGCACCTGTGGCGCGGGAACTGCGTTCGGCTGAAGCGGGTTCATGCCTGTGCCCTTCCTGCCGTCACTGGTGCCGCCTGCTGGGCCATGCGGCGGGCCAAGAGGTCAAGAACCTGCTGTTTTGGGCCGTCAGCCATCACCTGGCCATTTTCGAACACGATCAGCCGGTCAACCAGTTCGAGCAAGGCTGGCCGGTGCGTGACGAGGATCAGTGTGCGGCCCTGAAGGCTGGCACCGAGATTGCGCACCACGTCGGCTTCCGTGCGTCCGTCCATGTCGCTGGTCGGCTCATCCATGATCAGCATCGCGGGGGAGCCGATCAGCGCGCGGGCCAGCGCCAGAGATTGCCGCTGCCCGGACGAGAGCCCTGCCCCGCGCTCGCCAAGCCGCGTGTCGAAACCGCGCGGCAGACGCCCGATCCAGCCGAGGGCACCGGCAGCTTCGCAAGCCTTGATCAGGTCGGCGTCACCGCAATCGGGCCGGTGCATGATCAGGTTCGAACGCACCGTGCCCGAAAACAACATGGGCTGCTGCTCGACATAGGCTGCCTGCTGTCGCAGCCACTGCGGGTCGATGCCGTTGGCCGCAAGGCCGTTGATCAGGATGCGTCCCAATTGCGGCTGGTGCAGCTTCATGATCAGCTTGACCGCCGTGGACTTGCCGCAGCCGATCGTGCCGATCAGCGCAACACGTTCCCCTGCGGTGATGGAGAAACTGACTCCCTTGAGCGCTGGCGGCGCGTCCTTGGCATAGCCGAAGCTGACATCCTCGAAGCTGATCTCGCCAAGCGGCCTGAGCGGCGTGACGAAATCAGCATCCGCAGGCCGCTCCTGCGGTGCATTGGCAAGGTGCGTCAGTGCCTGCCAGGCGATGCGGATGTGGTGCAGCCGCCCCACGATCATCGCGCCCTGCGCAATGGGTGCGACAGCGCGACCGATCAGCGTCATCGAGGCCATCAGCGCTCCCGCGCTGATGTCGCCGCGCCCGATCAGGACCGTGCCGTAGACCATCAGCGCCAGGGTCGCGATGGACTGCACGAAGCCGACGGAGTTCTGCGCCAGCGCGTTCAGCATGCGGGTGCGAAGGCTGATGCGCACATGCTCGTTCATCGAGCGGTCCCACAAGGTTTGCGCCCATCTGTCTGCGCCGATGCCCTTGAGCGATTCGAGCCCGACCAGTGTTTCGACCAGCACGGCATTCTTCTGGGCCGTGTCCTTGAAGCTCTCGGCCGTGAGCCGGGCCAGCGGTTTTTGCAGGGCAAGCTGGATCACCAGCAGCAGCACGATCACGCACAGCGGCACGGCCACAAGCGGGCCGGCGATGATGGCGATGATCAGGATGAACAGGAAGGCGAACGGCAAGTCTCCGAGCGCCGTCAGCGTGGCCGACGTGAAGAAATCGCGCAGTGTCTCGAACTCGCGCATGGTGTTGATGCGGACCCCGGTTGATCCGGCCTGCCCCTGCAGCTTCGCGCCGATGACACGCGAGAACAGCTTGGCCGACAGCCTCATGTCGATCTCGCGGCTGGCCGAATCGATCAGCCCGCCGCGCACCATGCGCAAGGTGAACTCGAACAATGCAGCCAGCGCGGCACCGATCACCAGCGCGGTCAGTGTCTCGATGGCCTGGTTGGGCAGCACCCGGTCATAGACATTCATCACCACAAGCGAGCCGGCCAGTGCCAGCACGTTGACGGCGGCGGTCGCCAGGATGGCCTGGACATAGATCCCTGAATGGCCGGACAGGAAGTCGCCTAGCCGGAGCGGCGCATCCGGCGCTTTCCGGTTCAGTGCGACATCGACGGCATCATGCCTTGCCTGCGGCGCGAAGGCAGAACCAAGGCGCTCGTTCAGGTCTTTGATGGTCGGGCCGGGGAGGTTCACGCGCATACTCTTCGACGTCGTGGTTTCACAGGCATTGCAGCTTCACCAAACCTGGCGACGCCCTTGTGTGCAAAAACCTTGCTCCATCGCGCGGACGATGCCCACGCAACGATCAGGGCAACTGTGGGGGGTCATGGCTAATGGACCGTTAAAGACAGCCCGCGCGGAAGAGCGTCCTCAGGGGAGGATGGCAGCGCTCGGAACCGGCATGCGCCGGGCTTCGTCATTGTAGTCGATGCCAAGGGTCGGGACCAGCTTGCCCATGGCCGCGAGGACACGGAACGTATTGAAATTG
Organism: Allobosea sp.; assembly: GCA_031375185.1. Lineage (GTDB taxonomy): Bacteria > Pseudomonadota > Alphaproteobacteria > Rhizobiales > Beijerinckiaceae > Allobosea. The sequence continues at coordinate 7,063 of JANMHN010000126.1, forward strand.
CTCACGAAAGTTTCCGTCACCGCCGATGTCTGGTTGACGAAGATTTCGTTCTGCACATCGAGAAGATCAATCAACGTGCGCTGCCCAAGCTCGAACTGCTCGCTGTAGGCGCTCACGACAATCCTGTTCTGCTCAAGCTGGCGGTTGATCACCTCAGATCGGGCGCGGGCGATCGTCATCGCGGTCCAGGACAGGCGCACCTCGCGCTCCACCGTGCGCCGCATCAGGTCTGATGTAGCCTGCGCTTCATTGGCACGGGCATATGCCTCGCGCACGCGCGCCGAGTCGATCCCGCCGCGATACAGGTTCTGACGGACCACGATCATGCCGGTCACATCGGCGCGGCGGCCTGTCGCGCGATCCGTGTCATTGTAATAATCAGCGGAGAGTTCAGCCGAAACCTTCGGATAAAAGTCGGATTTCGCCACATTGATCGCAGCAGATGCCGCTGCTGCATCGAACATGCGGGCAATGATCGCGGGCGAGCCCTTCTGTGCCTGCGACACGGCCAGATCAACCGAATGGGGCAAGGCCCTGCCTGGAGGCATCACCTGCTCCAGTTTCGCGGGCGGCTTCGTGCCGACAACGGCAATGAACAGCGACACGGCATCGCGGTGGCGGGCGACCGTTTCCAGCGCCGATGCCTTCGCTGCGTTGAGACGCGCCGTCGCCTGGGCAACCTCGGACCCGGCACCGCGCCCCCCCTCGGCGCGCGCACGCACCTTGCGCAGCAAATCCTCATGCGCCTTCAGATTGCCCTGCGCGATGGCGCTGACCCGCGAGGTGCGCTGGATTTCAAGATATGCCTGCACGGCCTGCAACGCGATGGCGTTGGCAGTGTCCTGCACCCGTGAGCGGGCGGACTCGACACGGTTGACCTGTCGCTCGACCTGTGACCGGGTCTCGCCCCCGTCGAAGAGGCGCTGCGACGCCGAAATGCCCGCCTCATAGCGGTTGCGCGAGCCGCGTGACTGGGTGACAGGGTTTGAACCTGTGGCGCTGTCACGGTGACGATGACCGGCAGCAGCACGCACATCGACACTCGGGCGCCCAAGGCCCCTGGCTGCCTCAAGCTCCTCATCGATCGCCTGGCGGTTGAACGAGAGGGCCTTCAGGTCTGGATTTGTGGCAAGTGTCCGGCGGACAACAGAATGCAGGCTCTCGGCGAAAACTTCCGCCGGAGCCAGTGCAACGCATGCACATAGCGCCCATGTTGACCAGAGATTTCGCATCGCACGACACAAATAGAGAAAGGATCGAAGGACGCAAACATACCGAATCAGCACTTCGAATGTGAGTTGTAATCGTTAATACGCGGTAACTTCTACCTCCGCCCCACAGTATCAAGCGAATAAACGCCTACGACTTTCTGACCAATTTAAACCAGGGGTAGTATTATACACGCTATGCGATTATATGGCCGCTCAATCTCAGCGTTTCGACATTGAGACCCGTGACACCCTGGAGCACGGCAAGACTGGTCGAGAAGGAACTCCCGCCATTGACATCTATGTTGACCGTCGTGTTGCCGCCTCCGCTGACAAACTGCACAAAGCCGTTCAGTGAACCGCCGCCGTAGCCATTGAGGATGCCGGCGATATCGAGCCTGTCATTCTGCCCGACATTGAAATCGGTAACCTGATCTGCGCCGCCGCCCGTATGGCCTGCCTGCCAGACGAGCCTGTCAGCCCCGGCACCTCCGGTCAGCATATCGATCCCAGCCCCGCCGATGAGTGTGTCGGCACCATTGCCGCCGAGCAGCGTGTCGGCCCCGGCTCCGCCCAGCAGGGAATCATTGCCATCGTTGCCCGTCAGGCTGTCATTGCCGTCCCCGCCGCTGATCGTGTCGGCGTTGGCTCCGCCGCGCAGTACGTTGTTGAAAGCGTCACCCGTGATGACCGAACCTGCCGCGCCAACGGTCACTGTCAGGCTCTGGTTCGTGGTGGTGGCATGCAGGTTGCTGGTTTCCATCGAGGTCACGGAGGCCATCATGCTGAATGTCGTCTGCCCAGCCGGAAGCGTGATGTTCAGGTTGACCAGTTCGGCCTGTGTCAAGGACCATACGCCGCTGCCGAGATTGCTGCCGGCAGACAGGGTTGCCGACAGCGGAACCCCTGACAATGTCACTGCCGACAAGGTCTCGGAGCCGTCAAGATCGGCCAATCTCGTCTCGATGTTGAGCGGAAGGACAGTTCCCGCAGCACCCGACATCGGACCTGCAAAAACCAGCGGTGCATCCGCACGCGCCTGGACATCGGCCGTGAATGTGCCGTTGACCGCCGCACTCTGGCTGGCACCGTCGATCGACACCACCGACACGGCGATCACATCCAGCCCGCCCATGTTGGCACCTGCCAGATACCGCAACGTGTCGGACTCGGCCTTTGTGCCGGTAAACTGCCAGGTTGTGGCATCAAGTTTGGAAACGGTTCCTCCGGTGGACGCAAAACCGGCAGGAATGTCCACATTGGAGAAGGTGATCCGAACCGTCTCGGGGGCGTTTTCGCCGGGCAGAAACCCTGTCGTGTCACTCATCAGCAGGTTGAGGTTGAGGGCAAGTGGCGTGTCTTCCGTGCCCATGACCGCCCTTGGATCGATGCTGGCAATGTCGGCAACCGGCGTCACCGTGATGGTGAAAGGCACAGCCCGTGTGGCCGTCGAGCCATCTGCATCAAGTGCGTAGGCCTCAAGCGTCAGGCTCATGACGCCACTGTAATCCTTCGGAGGCTTGATGGTCAGGCTCGCCAGAGATCCCGTCGGGATGGTCCAGCTGCCGTCACCATTGTTGGCGCCGGCTGAGAGGATCGATCCCTCCGGAATGCCGCGAATCTTCACGGAGAGCACTTCCGAACCATCCGTGTCGACCAGCGCGGCAGAGAGCCCGCTGAAAGCGATCACGCCGTCTTCGGCACCCGTCGCATTCAGGGCCGTGGCGTCGGGCGTATCGGCACCAGCCCGCACCACGACATCGAAATTGCTGGTGTTGGTGCGTGTCGCGCCATTGTCTGGTTCGATACCCGTAGCGGCGACCGTGACAGCGACCGTGCCATGCCAATTGATGGCCGGGATCAACCGGAGCCCCGTCAGTTGTGCAGCCGTCAGGTCATACACACCCGGTGACACCAGCGTGCCGGCGCTCAGGCTGGCGCCGTTGTTGACCGAAACACGGATGAGGCCTGTCAGTGTTTCGGGCGTGTCGTCATTCGCCGTGCCAGGCGTCCGGTCGACGTTGTCAGGAAAGCTGATCCCGATGTTGAGCAACGTGCCGACATCTTCCTGTCCCGCGGCAGGCGCGGCAGAAATCGAAGGGCCGTCGACAACAGGCGTGACCGTGACGTTGACGATCCGCGTGCCCGTCGTGGCGGTGTTGAGCTGCGTGTTCATCGCAACGGCTTCGACCGTGATAGCCATGGTTCCGGAATAATTTGGTGGCGGAATGATGCGGACCAGACCGGACGCAAGATCATCCGCCGTTGCGATGTAGCGGCCCGTGTTCGGATTGATCACCGCTCCGGTCACGCGCGCACCCGGCATCAGCCCCGAGATGAACAGCGACACCGTGGGATCGGGAATGGTGGTGTTTTCGCCCGCACCGGGCGAAACCTGGACGCTGAACTGCACATTGCCATCCTCCGCCGTGGTGATGGGCGTGATGGTGATCGTCGGCGTGACGGGCGTGATATTTCCACCGGAGCCGCTTGAATCAGGCATGAATGTCGCCGTGAAGGTGGCCGGAACAGCGCTTGTGGCCAAGTCACCGTCATTCTCGACCGTCACGACGGTGAGCTGGAGGCTCACGGTGCCGGTGAATCCGTAGCGCGACGTGATCTGCAATCCGACAAGATCGGCTGGGCTCAGATACCAGGTGCCATCATTGTTGTTCAGGCCGGCAAGTTCGCCGCCGGGCCTGAAGAACGCGACCTCCGTGCCGACGATGCCGGGAGCTCCGGACACGATATAGTAGATCCGCTCCGACGACGGCCGCCCAAGCGCCACATCGGTGTCGGTGATGGCCCCGCCAAACTCGTTGCCTGTCGGGTTCAAGGCGGTCAGTTGGCCTGTCACGGCGCTGATGTTCTGCGCGAAGGCCGTGGGGGTGTCTGCATCCCCGACAAGATCGATCGCATAGGTGCCGGTCACATCCTGCGTCAGCCCGCCCGTTTCCACGACCCGTGCCGTGACAGGGATGGTGAAATCGACGTTTGCATCCCTGAAAGCTGCGTTGCGGAAGGCCACGCCAGACAGGTTGCCTGCCAGCACGGTGATCGTGCCATTGCCGTTGTTGGTGAAGGTGCCGGTGATGTGGCTCGAAATCAGCGTGGCAACATTGGGCACCACGCCGGAAATGCGGGCCGCTGCAATCACGCCATTGAGATCGAAGGTGTACGACTGGATGAATTCCGACCCGTCATTGTCGGGCAGGCCCGCGAAGGCGGCGTTGGACAGCGAGATGTTGTTGTCTTCCGTAACCTGCACCGAAGGTGACCAGCCCCCGAACGCATCAAGCACGCCCGCAACAACGACGTTGAGCGGGGCAGACACGGATGTCTGGTTGCCGTCATCCTCCTGCGCCACGGCCCGCACACGCAGGCCGGGTGCGAAGGTGGCGGTGTAGTTGCCGGCAAAATTGACCGGGGCCGGGATGGTCAGCAGCGGCAGTTGCGCTGCCGTGATCTGCCATTCACCGCCGATGAACGTGCCGACCGACGGTTGCACACCGGCGGGCAAACCGGACAGGACATAGAAGATCACCTCGGACCCATCCGTGTCGGCCAGCGCGCCCGCGATGGCGAGCCCAAGCTGGATCGGCTGGTCCTCGGTTGCGTTGATGACCGGTACGTTGAGCGTCGGCGTGTCGGCAACGCCGATCACCTGCACCTGCAACAGTGACGACACCTCCTCGAAATCGCCAAGGCCCGGATTGCCCACCGGCGTTGTTTCCGTGGCCCTGATCGTGACATTGAGCGTGAAATCGACATTGCTGTTGGCTGGCGGCCTGATGTGCAGGCCCGCCAGTTCAGCGGCGGTGAAGGTCCAGACGCCCCCACCTGTGTTGGTTCCCACAGGCGTGCCGCCTGCTGTCGCAAAGCTCGCTCCGGTCGGTACCGCGCTGATGCGGGCCGTTATGGTTTCGGAGCCGTCGGGATCGTTGAGTTGCGGTGTGATCAGCAGCGCGATCAGGCTGTCTTCATAGCCCGCTGCGCCCCCTGTGGCGTCTACGACATGCAGTGTCGGAACATCCGCAACGCCAGCCACCGTCACGGTGAAAGCGGATGTGGTCACGGCACTTGCCGTTGCCAACTCGCCGCCCGTGGCCGTTTCGGTCGTGGTGACCTCAAGCTGCATCACCACGGGACCGGACAGATTGATGGCATTGCGGAACTGGACGCTCTGAACGATGGTGTTGAGCTGTGCCGTCGTCGGTGCCGTGATGGTCCAGATGCCGCCTCCGCTGTTGACGAATGTTCCGCCCCCAACCGTGTTGGCCTGAAGGGTTGCCCCTGCCGGAACGCCAAGGATGCGCGCGGACAGGATCTCGCTGCCATCGGCATCGACGCTGGCAGCCAACGACAGGTTTGTGTCGATCCAGGCGTCCTCGTCGCCGGTCGAGGCGCTCGCAGTGGCGACCGGCGCGTCTGCAACAGCCCGTACCGTAATCAGATGATTGGTGGGTGCCGACGCCAGGAAGGACGCATCTGCATCCGTGCTCGTGGCTGTGACCGTGATCGTCAGGTTCGCATCCGACTGTGCGGGCGGCGTAGCGCGGAAGCTGCCGAGCAATGTCTGCAGGGCAGCCGCGTGGGTCTGGCTGGCCACGGACACGGTGAACGTGCCAGTGCCTGAATCCACCACCGTCACGTTGGCGTTGGGCGTGTATGTCACGACCCAGCCTGCGGTGAAGCCCGCCATCACGACACGGCTGATATATTCCGATCCGTCAATGTCGGTCGGTGTCGTGATGATGTTGGCACCAAAGTTGATCGATGTGTCCTCATTGCCGGTTGTCGAGCCCGTCACCGTGGGTGCGTCCGCCTGGGAATCGACGATCACCCTGAACTGCGCCATGTTGGTGGCGATGCGGTTGGCCACGACTTCGGTTTCCGTGGCGACCGAAATGAAATTCATCGTCGAGGTGCCGCTGAAGTTGCCCGGTGGGACGAACCAGATGCCAGCCGCGATCTGCGCAGCGGTGAAGGTCCATGTGCCGGCAGCGAATGTGCCGACGGCGGTGCCGCCCAGATTCTGGAACGCGGCCCCGGCTGGTGCGCCTGTGATCTGGAAGGACAGCGTTTCGGTTCCGTCCGTGTCAACCAGCGCGCCGCCTAGCCCGGTGATGGCAACCCGCTGGTCTTCCTCGGTGTTGAACGGGCTTGCGATGCCGGGAGCCGTCACGGTCGGAATGTCGGCCACCGGCACCATGTTGATGGTGTAATTGGTCGTGCGGCTTGCCGTCAGCGTCGCGACATCTCCCGCCTCGGTCGGGTTGCTCTCGCGTGAGGTCGACACCACACGCACGGCGATGTCGAGACCATTGTTGGCAACCGTGGTCAGTGTCACGCTGGCCAGGAGCGCCTGGATTTGCGCCGTTGTGCCTTCGAACCGTCGGCCATTTGCGATCGATGTCACGGTACCGGGTAACCCGGTGTTCCAGTTGATCGTCGGATTGTGTGTGGCGGTGGAGGTGATCGTCACATCAACCCGGAAAAGGACTTCGCTGCCATCCGTGTCGGCCAGCGTCACCGTGATCGGGAAGGCGATCGCGGAGCCTGGATCTTCGTTCACGACAAGTGTGGTTGATGCACTGTTATTCGGCAGATCCGCCACCGCCCGCACCGTCACCGCGTGCGTGCCCGTATCGCTGGAAGAGGCACCACCGGTTTCGACCGTGGTTGCGGAAATGGCAAGCGTGAAGTTTGCATCCCTGTTGACCGCGACACCGGCCGGGTTCAGCACCATAGTGCGGATCGCCGTGATCACGTCATTGGCGTTGGTGCCACTGAAACGAACGGACCCACCTCCAAGATCGGTGTAGACGGCCGTTCCTGTCACGGTCCGTGACACCGTGTAACCAGCAGGAATGCCGCTGATGGTGTAACTCAGCGACTGCGACCCATCCAGATCGACAAGATTGATGGTGAACTGCGCGCCGACATTGATCGCCGCATCCTCGTTCAGCGTCTGCGCCGAAGCCCCAAGCGTGATGTTGTCGAGAACAGCATTTGCCGTGACGGTGAATGGCACACTGGTGATATTGGTCGCCACAGCAACCTGCCCGCCCGTGGCAACTTCCGTTGAGGTCACGACCAGGTTCATGGTGAAAATGCCATTGGCCTGTGCCGGTGGCCTGAAGCTGAGGCCTGCCAGTTGCGCGGCTGTCAGGTTCCAGATTCCGGGCCCGCCGGACGAACCTGCCGAGAACGTGCCACCTGTCGGCACGCCGGTGATCTGTACTGTCAGGGTTTCCGATCCGTCCGTGTCCGCACTCACGGCGGACGTCAGGGTCACGGGAATGAAGGTGTCTTCTGGCCCTGTTGCGTTGGCGGCCGTTGCAGCCGGAGCATCCGCCACCGCCCGAACCACAACCCCCAGCGCGGTGGCCGCGCCCCAGGGGCTGACCGAGCCGTCATTGTCGCTGGTCTGCGCCCTGACGTTCACCGATGCGTCGGCATCGCTGTTCAGCGGTGGCGTCACCCGGAACGTGTCCAGCACCGTGCGCAGCGCAGCCTCGTCGCCCTGCGCTCCGATGCTCAGCACGTAGGGCCCGTTGCCCGTGCCCGTTACCGTCACCGCCGCGTTGCCCGTGAACGCCACGGCCCAGCCCGCCGGGAACGCCCCGATCTCCACCGACGATACCCATTCCGAGCCGTCCGCATCGGGCTTCACCAGCGTGATCCCCGTCCCGAACGTGATCGCCGTGTCCTCATTGCCCGTGATCGCGCCGACAGCCACCGTCGGCGCGTCCGCAACCGCAAGCACCGTCACGCTGAGCGTCGCCACATCGAAGGCCGAGGCCGCAGCCGCGCCGTCGATGGTCTGCGCCCGCGCCGTGATCACGAAGTCCGTGTCGAGGTTCGTGCCCTGCCTCAGCGCGAACGTGTCCAGCGTCGCACGGATGCCCGCCTCGTTCGGACCCGTGATCGTGTATGCCCCACCGCCCAGGCTCGTCACGCTCGCCCCGCCCGACGCCGTCCAGGTCACGGACGTCCCCGCCCCCGTGGGCAGGCCCGTCAGCTGGACTTCGCTGATCCGCTCGGAGCCGTCATTGTCAGGCTTGGTCCAGGTGATCCTGTCACCGAACACCGCCGACGTGTCCTCGTTCACCGTCAGCGCCACCGTCGCCAGAACCGGCATGTCCGACACAGGGTTGACCACAACCCCCAGCGCGGTGGCCGCGCCCCAGGGGCTGACCGAGCCGTCATTGTCGCTGGTCTGCGCCCTGACGTTCACCGATGCGTCGGCATCGCTGTTCAGCGGTGGCGTCACGCGGAACGTGTCCAGCACCGTGCGCAGCGCAGCCTCGTCGCCCTGCGCTCCGATGCTCAGCACGTAGGGCCCGTTGCCCGTGCCCGTCACCGTCACCGCCGCGTTGCCCGTGAACGCAACGGCCCAGCCCGCCGGGAACGCCCCGATCTCCACCGACGATACCCATTCCGAGCCGTCCGCATCGGGCTTCACCAGCGTGATCCCCGTCCCGAACGTGATCGCCGTGTCCTCATTGCCCGTGATCGCGCCGACAGCCAC
>JANMHN010000130.1:0-4234 GCA_031375185.1 Allobosea sp.
CATGTCATCGAGACGGGCCTGACCGACCGGGTGCTGGATGATCCGCAAGCGCCCTACACACAACTTCTGGTCTCCTCGGTGCTGGCGGCATGAGCTACCTTCCGAACCGCATCGCGCTCAGTGTCGAGGATCTCGGCAAGAACTTCACCTTGCACATGCACGGCGGCGCGGTATTGCCCGTCGTGTCCAATGTCGGCTTTGTTGTCCATGCCGGGGAGTGCGTGGTGCTCGGCGGCCCGTCTGGCGCTGGCAAGTCCTCGATCCTCAAAATGCTTTATGGGAACTATCTTGCGGGCACTGGCCATATCCGTGTGCGCCATGGTGCCGACATGGTCGACATGGTGGGCGCGGAGCCGCGCACCATCCTCGACATCCGGCGGCGCACGCTGGGCTATGTCAGCCAATTCCTGCGCGTCATTCCCCGCGTGCCGGCGCTCGAGATCGTGGCGGAACCGGCCATTGCGGCTGGCTTTGCGCGCGGCGCGGCGCTGGATCGTGCAGCCGAGCTGCTGCACGCGCTGAATCTGCCGGAGAGGCTGTGGAAGCTGCCGCCCGCAACCTTTTCCGGCGGCGAACAGCAGCGCGTCAACATCGCGCGCGGCTTTGCCGGCGAACACGCTGTCCTCATTCTGGATGAGCCCACCGCCTCGCTCGACGCCGCCAACCGGGAGGGCGTCATAGGCCTGATCGCGACGCGCAAGGCCAAAGGCACCGCCCTTGTCGGCATTTTTCATGACGAGGAGGTGCGTGCCCGCGTTGCCGACCGCATCATCGATGTTTCGGCCTTTGCCGCCCGCGAGGCCGCATGAACGCCGAAGCAAATCAGGCCGAAGCAAAACAGGCCTCTCGCACGACGCGCCTGTCGGAAGCATCGCTGGTCCATCCGACGGCGGCTGTCAGCGGCTGCACGATCGGTCGCTATACCGAGATCGCCGAGCGCTGCGCCGTGACAGATTCAAGCCTCGGCGATTATTCCTACATGATGCGCGAATGCGAGGTCTGGACCGCCCATATCGGCAAGTTTGTCAACATGGCGAGCCATGTGCGCCTCAACGCGACCAACCACCCGACTTGGCGAGCGACCTTGCACCATTTCACCTATCGCGCGGGCGATTACTGGCCCGACGCTGAGCATGAAACAGAGTTCTTCGACTGGCGCCGCCAGAATGCCGTCACTATCGGCCATGATGTCTGGATCGGCCATGGCGCGACGGTTCTGCCAGGTGTCATGGTCGGCAACGGTGCCGTGATCGGGGCTGGCGCTGTCGTCAGCAAGGATGTCGCGCCCTACACGATCGTGGGCGGGGTGCCCGCACGCCTGATCCGCGAACGCTTCGACGCCGCAGCCGGCGCAAGGCTCGAACGGCTTGCTTGGTGGGACTGGAGCCATGACCGCCTGCGTCATGCGCTGGATGATTTCCGCGTGCTGACAATCAATGAGTTTCTGACCCGATATGAGGCCGCGCGATGAGCGACATCAGGATTTTCTCCAACGCCGAGATCGTGACGGCTGATGACCTTTTTCGAGGCTACGTGGTGGTCGAAGATGGCCTGATCAGCGAGGTCGGACGCGGCACAACCCCTGAAAAGGGCATCGACCTACAAGGTGATTTCCTGCTGCCTGGCCTGATCGAAATCCACACCGATCATCTTGAAGCCCACTACATGCCGCGGCCAAAGGTCGAATGGAATACGGCAAGCGCCGTGATGGCCTATGATGCGCAGATCGCAGCCTCCGGCATCACGACGGTCTTCGATTCCTTGCGGATCGGCATCGACGAGCACGAGATGCGCGTCGGCGTCAGCGCGCGCGTGCTCGAATTTGCCAGGATCATCGCTGAGAGTGCGGCTGCCGGGCATTTGCGCTGCGATCATCTCACGCATATCCGTTGTGAAGCACCGGCCCATGATGTGGTCGGCGAGCTGACCTCATTTCTGGCGCGGTTCCCGGTGCAGCTCATATCACTGATGGACCACACGCCGGGCCAGCGCCAGTTCAGGGATCTGGACAAGTATTTCACCTACTATGGCGGCAAGACCGGGAAATCCGACAGCGAGATCCGCGAGGTCGTCGCACGGCGTCAGAATACGGGCGCGGAACGGGCTGCACGCAACCGGCCGCAACTTGTCGCGATTGCTCACGCGCACGGCATCAAGCTGGCCAGCCACGATGATACGACGACCAGCGAAGTGGCTGCCTCTCTCGCCGAAGGGGTCACGGTGGCGGAATTCCCGACCACACTGGTTGCCGCCGAGGCGTCAAGGCAAGCCGGGATGGCCACCGTGATGGGCGCGCCGAACGTTGTTCGTGGCGGCTCGCACTCCGGCAATGTCGCGGCGCGGGACCTGGCGCATGCCGGCCTTCTCGACATGCTGTCATCGGACTATGTGCCGGCAAGCCTGCTCCTCGGGGCTTTCCAGTTGGCGGACAGCCCTGGGATCGACGGGCTGCCCGGTGCCATCCGATTGGTGACACATAACCCGGCGCGGGCGCTCGGCCTTGATGACCGCGGCACCATCGCCGTGGGGCAGCGCGCCGATGTCATCCGCGTCACGCTGGCCAGGGGAGCGCCTGTGGTCCGGACGGTCTGGCGGGCGGGCGAGCGCGTGGCGTGAGCCATGGACATGGATGAGGCGTGCCGAGATGAGACCTCCATTCCGCTCGCAGGAAGCGTTGGCCACGGCATCTTCGTTGCTGTCGCGGGGCCAAGCGGGGCCGGAAAAGACAGCCTCATCGCGGGGGCAAAGGCAGCTTTTGCAGGTGACAGGCGCGTGGTGTTTGCCCGGCGTGTGATCACCAGGCCCGTGGATGACAGCGAGCCTTATGAAAGTATCACACCACTCGCCTTCCGCCTGCGGGCGCAGAACGGTGAGTTTTCATTGTGGTGGTCCGCAAACGGGTTGAGTTACGGCCTGCCGGCGTCGCTCGATGACGGGTTGCAAAGCGGCCAGGTGATCGTGGCCAATGTTTCACGGGATATGGTGCCGGTGATCCGGAGCCGCTTTGCCCGCAGCTTGATCGTCCATGTCACGGCATCGGCCCAGACGCTGGCACACCGGCTTGAACAACGTGGGCGCGAACCCGCCGATGAACGCGCTGGCCGCCTTGCCCGCGCCATCCTGAAAGATCAGGTTGTTGAAGCGGATATCCGTATCGAGAACAACGGGGCACTCGAGCGCAGCATTGAAGCCTTTGTGTCAGCGCTGAAATCCGTGTTGCCGAGATAGAGGCGATGATGACCGGGCCACGCTACGCGATCTATCTCGCCCCGCCACCTTGCACGCCGCTCTGGCAGTTTGGCTCCAGGGTGCTCGGTCATGATGCCGCCAGCGGCCAGGACGTCGATGGGTTCTCACTCGACGGCATTGATGCCCCGACCTGGCGCAGGATCACGATGCGCCCGCGTGTCTATGGCTTTCACGCCACGTTGAAAGCGCCCTTCCATCTGGCAGATGGCTGTGACCGCGAGCAATTGCAGCAAGCCCTTTCGGATTTTGCAGCCGCGCGGATGGCTTTCGATCTTGGTCCGCTGGCCGTCACCAGCATTGCGGACAGTGGCGGCCATGGCTTTGTGGCACTGACGCAGACATTGCCGTCACCTGCGCTGGAGCAACTGGAAAAAGATGCGGTCCACGGGTTTGATCGCTTTCGCGCCCCGCTCACCGAGGCGGAGCGCGCCAGGCGCAAGCCGTTGCATCTCACAGCGCGCCAGCGGGCGGCGCTCGACAGATTTGGCTATCCGCATGTCGGCCCTGACTACCGGTTCCACATGACACTCAGCGGTGACATCGCTGACGTGGCCGACATTGCCGACAAACTCGCCGACAGGGTGGCAAACGATATCGGCACGGCGCGCCTGATGGTGGATGCCTTGGTGCTTTTCGAGCAGCTGCCAGGCAATGAGAATTTCCGGATCATCCAGAGGGCGATGCTGTCGTCCTCCGGCAGTGACCGGGACTGAAAAGGCATCGTTGCTGCGGGACGGCAGCCCCGATGGAGGCATATGCTTCAGTAGCACGGCGCGCGCATCTGGATCCTTCGAGGCAATGTCGAAAACCCCAAAAAGGTCCGTGGAAACCGAGCCGCCCTGCAGTGCCGGCGAGTTACTCCTTGAACACCGAGGGTGTCCCGCGAGACCTGCAACTTTTCGATGCGTCATCAGGCCTCCGGATTGCGGAAGCTGTGAATGCGGATGTGATTGAAACTGCGGCTTTCCGGAACGATGCGAGCCTT
>JANMHN010000278.1:0-1582 GCA_031375185.1 Allobosea sp.
GTTCGCCGGCACTTGGAATGAACGGCAGCAGCGTCAGGTGGATGTAGACCGCGTGGTCGCGCGGCAGTTCGCTCTTGAGCTGGCGGATCGCCTCGAAGAACGGCAGGCCTTCGATGTCGCCGACCGTGCCGCCGATCTCGCACAGGACGAAGTCGAAGCCGTCATTGCCGTCGAGGATGAAATCCTTGATCGCATTGGTGACGTGCGGGACGACCTGGATCGTCGCGCCGAGATAATCGCCGCGCCGCTCCTTGGTCAGGATGTCCTGATAGATGCGGCCGGTGGTGATGTTGTCCATCTTGTTGGCGGAGCGCCCGGTGAAGCGCTCGTAATGGCCAAGATCGAGATCGGTTTCTGCGCCATCATCGGTCACGAACACCTCGCCATGCTGATAGGGCGACATCGTGCCAGGATCGACGTTGAGATAGGGATCAAGCTTCTTCAGCCGGATCGTATAGCCGCGCGCCTGCAAGACGGCGCCCAGCGCTGCCGCTCCAAGACCTTTACCAAGCGAGGAAACCACGCCACCGGTGATGAAAATATACCGTGTCATGGGATTCCACGTTTAGGCAGAGTTGATCGATTCGGGTAGCGCTAAAACCGCTGTACACAGGCAAAAATGGCCAAGCCAAGCCTGGCCTCATCCTGAGCCTGTCGAAGGACTGAGCCTGTCGAAGGACGCTTCAGCTTGCCTCGGACAAAGTTCCCCGATCCTTCGACAAGCTCAGGATGAGGGCCGTTGGTGCAAGCTCAGTTCGAGGCGGGCGGAGCCGGTGCTGCCGGTGGAGCAGGCGGTGCGCTGCGCTGGATCTGGTTCAACTGATCGAGCACACTGCCGCCCGGAGCCGCAGGCGCACCAGGAGCCGAAGGAACCGTCTGTCCCGGCACGACCTGGTCGATCACTGAGCGCGGCGCGGAGGTGCGGCTGGCAATGATGGCAAGCGCCAGGCTCGTCACAAAAAACGCCGCGCCCAGCATGGCGGTCGAGCGCGTCAGCACGTTGGCCTGTCCCCGCCCCGTCAGGAAGCCGGATGGGCCCGAACCACCACCGCCGCCAATGCCAAGGCCACCGCCTTCGGAGCGCTGCAGCAACACCACCACGGCCAGGGCCACGACGATGAGCAGGTGAATGACGATAATCACTGTCTCCATGGGAGATGATACTTCCGCAAAAGCCTGAGTTGGCTCCGCACATAAGCGATGCCGGGCGAAAATGCCAGTGCCAGATTACCGATGTGTGGGGAGACAAGGTGCTGGCGGGAAACAGGCACGAGGAGGCCACTCTTGCCTGTTCCCGCCAGCGGTCCCGACGAAGTACCCAGGCGATGCGGCGGACCTGGATGCGATGTCGGGCGGGTGCAGGCTTTGTTGGCTGTTGCCACCGCGCCGCTCCCTTGCAAACATCGATAGCGGCCTGCTTCCACCCGTGGCAACTAACGAACGTGGTGAACGAATGGTGACTTCGCCGTTAGGGTAAAGGTTTAAAGCTAACGGTGAAACGCAAGCTCACGCTGCGTCGGCAATCACGCGGTTGCGACCGTCCTTCTTGGCGCGGTAAAGCGCCTCGTCCGCCCGCTTCAGC
>JANMHN010000293.1:0-2864 GCA_031375185.1 Allobosea sp.
GCGCTTCAGCCTTCCCGGGAGCCGTCCCTTGTAAAACACCAGTTCGACATCGCCGACAGGTATGAAGAAGCGCGAGACATAGGCCTTGTTGTAGACGGTGCCGTCTGGCCTCAACTGCAAGGTGTCGTCGAAGGAGAGCCGCGTGACACCCGATGGCAGCTTGAGATCCGCCGTATAGCCGAAGCGCACGGTGTCAGGCTGAGGTGTGGTCACATCCGCTGGCGTGACCACATCATCGCGTGTGCCGATGTACCGGCCCTCGCCAACCCGCTCGAAGAACCACGTCTTCTGGTCCCGCTCGCCGTCGGCATAGAAAAAATCCTCAAACAGCGACAATGTCTTGCCATTCCAGCGGCCCATGAGATCGACGGCGAGCTTGCGTTCCTCGCCGGTGAAATTGTTGCGGAAGCGGCCGACAGCATAGGTCGGCCCGCGGAACCATTCATGCAGTACAAGAACGGGTGATGCAGATGCAGAACGTGCAGGCTGCTGGCTTGCGATTGCTTGGCTTGCGGCAAAGGCGGTCGAGCCCAGAATGAGGTCGCGGCGGCGCATGAATGACTCCTGTGTTTCAGTCAAGTTACGCATGCGCCATCGCAACAGATGCCCTGATCACGCACAGTTCAGCGTGATGCCCGACATGAGCCCTCCCGTAGGATCAGCAGGATCAGCCAAGGCTTTTGCATGGCCTTCGCCAGCCGGAACAGGCGCCGACCTGGCGGGGGCAGACGCACCCCAGCTGACCAGAGCCGCCCAGGTCTTGCGATCCAGCGTGAACTCGTCGCAGGGCAGCACGCCGCCACGTGCCGGCAGATGCCGCATCACAGAGCCTGTGTGCCTGAAGCCGCATTTTTCCAGCACGCGCCGCGAGGCCGGATTGATCACACGCGTCCAGGCGCTGACCGACTCCGTGGGCGTGTAGCTGAACACGGTGTTCAGCACTGATTGCACGGCCTCAACGATGAGGCCACGGCCCCAGTGCTCAGGGTGCAGCATGTAGCCGATCTGCACATCATTTTCGCGGCCGGGCACGGCGCTGCGGCTGACACCGATGGTGCCGATCTGAAGATTGGGTCTGGCACGCGGGGTCAGGGCAAGGATCAGGCTTGATCCTGTCGCATTGGCCTTGCGGGCCTGGAAGATGCGCTTCTCAGCCTCGCCATCAGGCAGAGGGTGCGGCCATGAACCTGTCATCTCAGCGACCTGTTTCATGCCCGCAAAGCCGCTGAGTGCAGCCACATCGCCGTGTCGGGGCCAGCGCAGCCAGAGGCGCTGTGTCTCCAGGCGGAACACGTCATCACGTGTCACGTCCGGAAACAGGGGCTGCGGAAACAGGGGCTGGATCGGTGTTGCCGGCAGGGCGGCGCTGGTTCTGGTTTCTGTGTTCACGGGACGCTCCAGACTGGTTCCAGAGCATTGCGCCTCGAAAGGCTGCCGGTTTCGGGCAGTCGCAATGATCTTGGCCAAGATGATGTCGGACAAAAAAACAGGGAAGACGGGTTGGTCCCATCTTCCCTGCTGTCCTGATCTGGCTGGAGCCTGCGGGCTGCCTGTTCCTGATCAACCGGGTCGATGTGACCGGCGGATCAGGACAAACATCCTGGTCCGCTTTATTCTGCGGCCTCTTGGACCGGTACGACCGCCACGAAGGCGCGGCCAAGTTTCGTGCCGAATTTCACGCGGCCTGCCGTGAGCGCAAACAGCGTGTGATCAACGCCCATGCCGACGTTCACGCCTGGTCGCACCTTGGTGCCGCGCTGGCGAACGATGATGTTGCCAGCCACCACAGCCTGATCGCCGAACTTCTTGACGCCAAGACGACGACCGGCTGAATCGCGACCGTTGCGGGATGAACCGCCTGCTTTTTTGTGTGCCATGGATCTCTCCTAAACCTTTTTTGATGTGTAGATCGCGAACGCGGCGGCCTTGACGGCGCGCGCTCAGAGATCCTTGCCTGATTTCAGCTCTGCCTGGTCAGCCTTCGCGCGCGGCGGCTTGCCAGCGAGAAGCTCCTTGGCCTGTTCGATCCACTCTTCGCGCGCTGCGCGGCCGCGCAGGGCAAGCTCTTCGTCCCACTTGGCAAGATCGTCCGCAGACCATGCGGCAATGTCATTCCAGGACTGGATGCCGGCGGCCCGCAGCTTCTTCTCGATGGTGGGACCAATGCCGGAAATCAGCGACAGGTTGGACGCATCCATGGCTGCGGCAGGGGCCGATTTCGCCGCCTTGGGCGCGACAGTCGGGGACACAGCCAGAGCAGCAGCGGCAACGACAGGAGCCTTCGCGGTAACTGTGACCTTCTTGCCGCCTGTCAGGATATCGGTGATGCGCACAACCGTCAGATCCTGACGATGGCCACGCTTGCGCTTGGAGTTCTGGCGGCGGCGCTTCTTGAACGAAATGACCTTGTCGCCGCGGCCCTGCTTGAGGATTTCGGCGGCGACGGACACGCCGGTCACCCACGGTGCGCCGACATGGATGACATCGCCGTCGGTGAGCATGAGGACATGCTCGAAAGCGACGGTTTCTCCTGCCGAGCCCACCAGCTTCTCGATGGTGATCTCGTCATTGGCGGCAACGCGGTACTGTTTACCGCCGGTCTTGATGACTGCGAACATGTTGTTCTCCTGTTCGATGCCTCGGCTCGGCGTCCACATGTGTGGAAAACCGGCAGGGCTTCTTGGCAGCCTGCTGGGTTTGCGGAGGCCTCATGCACATCCGCAAAAGATCAAGGCGCGGACGTTCGGCCCGCGCCAAGTTGTCAGGGCGATACGTCACCATGCCTGATGCGTCAAGCAAAACATCGGTTCATGCGCATTGAAAGGGCACGAAAATGCTTGTCACTGCCCACAGCTGAGTGTATC
>JANMHN010000297.1:0-21412 GCA_031375185.1 Allobosea sp.
AGCGTCAGGCCAGCGAACAGCACGCCCCAGTCCGTGTTGAACTCGCCCATGAAGATGGTCAGCCCCTGCGGCAGGGTCTTCAGCCTGTCGTTCTGGATGAAGACCAGTGGAAAGAAAAAATCATTCCAGATCGGCACGGCATTGTGGATTCCGGCGATCACCAGCGCCGGCTTGGCCAGCGGCAGCATGATCGAGACCATGATGCGGCCCTCGCTCGCTCCGTCGATGCGGGCCTGGTCCTCAAGCTCGCCGGGCAGCGTGCGCAGGAAGCCCGTCATGATGAAGATCGCCGAGGGTAGGCCCATCGCCGTGTACACCAGCACAAGGCCTGCATGGCTGTCGATCAGGCCGATGGAGGTGAGCTGGATGAACAGGGGGATGATCGCCAGCTTCAGCGGCACCATCAGCCCCGACAGGAAGAACAGGTAGACAAGCGCATTGCCGCGGAAGCTGTAGCGGGCCAGCGCATAGGCCGCCATGTAGGACACTGTCAGGATCAGCGATACGGACGAGACCGTGACCAGCAAAGAGTTGGCCAGATAGCGCGGGAACGCCGTCTCGCGCCAGATGGTGTGAAGGTTGGTCAATGACCACGCCTTCGGCAAGGCGAAGGGCGACGCGTAGATTTCGCCGGTGGTCTTGAAGGCGGCCAGCACCATGAGGATGATGGGAACCAGCATCAGGGCCGTGTTGAACCAGAGCAGGGCATGGATCAGCGCCTTGCCGCCGCTCCAGGACGGAGATGCGGCAGCGCTCATTCGCGGATCTCGCGGCTGCGCAGGTAGAGCGCGCCCAAGCCTGCCACGATGCCGATGAACAGGAACATCAGCACCGCCAGCGCCGAGCCGAGGCCGAAATCCTGCAAGCCGGACGTGACATTCCCAAAGGCCGTTCGGTAGAAATAAAGCCCCAGAACATCCGTCGCTCCGGCTGGCGAGCCATCAAGACCGGTCATCACATAGGGCATCTCGAACCAGTTGAACGAGCCGATGAAGGTGAGGATGACCACGACGGTCGTGGCAGGCGCGACCAGCGGCCAGATCACGCGCCTGAGCAGTTGCCCGTCGGTCGCACCGTCCAGCCGTGCCGCTTCGATCACATCGGAGGAAATGCGCTGCATCCCCGCCAGGAACACCAGCGCAGGAAAGCCGAGCCAGTGCCAGGTGTTGACCAGAACCAGCGCGCCCAGCGCCGTGGAGGACTGCCCAAGCCAGGGCTGCGCCCAGGCACCCAGGCCGAGCCCGATGAGCCCCTGGTTGACCAGGCCGAAGATCGGATTGAGAAACAGTTTCCACATGGCACCGATGATCACCGATGACAGGATCACGGGCAGGAAGATCGCCACCTGATGGATGCGATGGCCGGGAAGGGCTTTCAGCAGCACCCAGGCGATGAGGAAGGCCGTACCGTTCTGTGCGATCATCAAGGCGGCGAACACGACCACGTTGTGAACGAAAGCATTGCGCGTCCAGGAGGCGAATGGTTCGGTGAACAGGACCGTGTTGAAATTGGCAAGACCGCTCCAGGCCCCGCGCGCCAGCCCATTCCACGAGTAGAAGCTGAACACGAAGGCCGAGGCCAGCGGCGCAAGCACAAACAGCGACACGATCAGGATTGCCGGGCTGAGCAGCGCGGCAATCCACAATCTCCGGGACCAGCTCATGATGGCTGCGTCATGATGGAGGGTTCGCCCGGTCAGCCACGCCGGAACGGCTCGTGATAGGTGGCGATGCCCTTGGTGATCTCGGCAGCAAGCTGCGCCGGTGTTGCCTGCCCGCTCATCAGGCGTTGGACGCCGCCCTGCAGCAGGTTGGAGCCGGTCGGCTCCTGAAAGCGGAAATGCACCGCCATGATGTAGTCCGAGGCGGACGTGTTCAGTTCCGTCACCCTCGCCAGCATGGGGTCTGCGATGGTCACGCCATTGATCGGCGAGACATTGCCCAGAAGCGCCGAGAAACGCGTGCCGAAGGCGGGCGTCGCCATGTGACGCACCAGTTGAAGGGCGGCAGCGGCCTTCTCGCTCTTGGCATTCACCGCATAGCCGCCATCATAGAACAGCGACACAAGGCGAGCAGAACCGGCAGCGCGGGCTGGCGGCGCATGGAACTCCATCGCCAGATTGGGGTTCTGGCGGCGGAAATTGGCGATCTCGAACGAACCGCCGGCGAACATCGCGGCCCGGCCCGACATGAAAAGCTGCTGTGCCGTCGCGTAGTCAACACCGGCAAAGCCTGTGGGCATGTGATCGCGCAGTTCCAGCAGCTTGCCGAGCGCCTCGACATAGCGCGGATCCTCGAAGGTCGCCTTGCCGGCAACAAGGTCAGCCACGAACTCGCGGCCATGCCATGACGATGTGAAGATGCTGGTGAAGACCTCGACCATCCAGGCCGTGGCCATGCCGTTGGCGATGGGGAAGATCCCGCCACCTGTCTGCTTGATGGTGTTGCAGGCCGCCAGAAGTTCGGCCCAGGTCTCCGGCACCTTCACATTCAGTCGCGTGAAGATCTCGCGGTTGATGAAGATGCCAAGCGTCTGCGAGGCAAAGGGAATGGCATAGACCTGATTGTCGGAACGCATGGACACTGACCTCAGCGCCGCTGCGGGAAGATTGTTGATCTCCGGCACGTTGGCGGCAGTGAGCGGGGTCAGATACCCGGCCTTGGCGAACTGCTCGGTGCCGCCATAGGCGCGGATATGAATCACGTCCGGGCCGCGGCCTGCCGCCAGAGCA
Organism: Allobosea sp.; assembly: GCA_031375185.1. GTDB lineage: Bacteria > Pseudomonadota > Alphaproteobacteria > Rhizobiales > Beijerinckiaceae > Allobosea. Next base: position 2,732 of record JANMHN010000297.1, read on the forward strand.
GTTGACAGCGCGGTGCCATAGTTCTGCGGCTCGAAGCCCTGGAATGCGATCTTGATGGACGGATTCGCCTGCGTGAATTCGCCGAACAGCGTGGCATATTGCGTGCGGTCTTCCTGCCGCCAGGTCCAGAAACTCAGTTCTGTCGGCGTCTGGGCGTTGGCATGGCGCATGATGCCAGGCATGGCGACGGTGCCAGCCAATCCCGCCAACGCGGAACGACGTGTGATCTTGCCCATGGTTTTCCCTCACCTGAGTTGCAGGCTTTTGCAGCCTGTCCGGTTATGATCCTGGATCGTTTCGTGGCGCAGGCGTCGTGTCAAGATGCCGTCGGTTCTGCCTGTCAGCGCACGCCAGCCGCATTGACATAGAGCGCGTAAAGCGAGGTCTGCCCGCAAATGTAGAGACGGTTGCGTTTCGGGCCTCCGAAGCACAGGTTTGCCACCAGTTCGCCCACCGGAATGGTGACACCAAGCACGCCTTCAGGCGTGTAGACCTTCACGCTCGTTCCGGCGGAGGTCCAGACGTTGCCCTTGGTGTCGACCCTGAACCCGTCATAATGCCCGGCATCGTGGGTCGCGAAGACACGCCCCGCACCCACCCCGCGCCTGTCAGCGGAGACTTGGTAAGCCGTGATGGTGATCGGCAGGTCAGGCACATGGCTGCGGCCCGTATCGGCCACGTAAAGTATTGATTCATCTGGTGAAAAAGCCAGCCCGTTGGGCTTGACCCGGTCCGTGACGACAGCTCCGACATCTCCTGTGCCGGGGTCGATGCGGTAGACATACGAAGCGCCGATCTCGCTCTGGGCCTTGTCGCCCTCGTATTCACTGTCGATGCCATAGGTCGGGTCCGTGAACCAGACCGCGCCATCTGAGGCCACGACCACGTCATTCGGTGAATTGAACCGCTTGCCTTGCCAGTGGCTCGCCAGAACGGTGCGCGAACCGTCATGCTCGATGCGCGAGACGCAGCGCCCGCGATGTTCGCACGAGACAAGGCGGCCCTGCGCATCGACCGTATGGCCATTGTGGTTGTTGCACGGCGTCATGAACACCGAGACCGATCCGTCCGTCTCGTCAAACCGCATCAGCCGGTCATTCGGAATGTCTGACCAGACCAAATATTTCCCGGCTGGAAAATAGGCAGGGCCTTCCGCCCATCTGCTCCCCGTCCAGAGTTTCTCGAGCTTGGCGTGGCCGATGACGATGCGGCGGAAGCTGTCATCGTGGATGATGATGTCGTTCAAGGTCTGATCTCTCGTGTCATGATGTGAAGACGTGGTGATGTCCCATGTGCCAAGGGCAAATGGCCCCTGCATTTTGTTCGGGTCAGGTGCCGAAAGCTATCTGCACTTTCATGGCCCTCGTGCGGTCCGATGCAAGTTCGAAAGCCTCCTTCGCCCGCTCCATGGGCAATGTCGCGGTGAGCAGCGGACGCACGTCGATGGCGCGGCGTCCGATCATGTCGACGGCCAGCGCGAATTCCTCGTGAAAGCGGAAGGTGCCGCGTAGCTCCAGTTCCTTTGCCACGATCAGGTTGATCGGCAAGGTCATGTCACCTCCCAGCCCGAGTTGCACGATGACCGCGCCCGGCCTCAGCGCACTGAGCGCACCGACAAGCGCACGCTGGTTGCCGGATGCTTCCAGCAGCACGTCGAAATGGCCCTTGTCCAATTCGAAACCCTTGAGCGCCTCTGGCTCGGTCGCCGTGTCCAGCGCCCTGTCGGCCCCAAGGCGGCGGGCCATGGCGAGCGCCGAGGGCGTGATGTCGGTTGCGACTACCTCGGAGGCACCCGCAGCACGTGCCACAAGGATCGCCAGCGCGCCGATCGGCCCGCAACCGGTCACAAGGACGCGCTTGCCGAAGAGCGATCCGGCCCGTTTTGCAGCGTGAAGGCACACGGCGAGCGGCTCGGCGAAGGCGGCTTCGCTGATATCGGCCCCGTCGGCAATCGAGTGGGCCTGGACCGCCTCGCACACAAGGCTTTCCCTGAACGCACCATGCACATGTGGAAACCGCATCGCCGATCCGAAAAAGCGCATGTCGAGGCAGTGCTGCTGCTGACCTGCCTGGCAATAGCGGCAATGCCCGCATGGCAGGCTCGGACTGACCGCAACCCTGTCACCGATGGCCAGATGCGGCACACCAGAGCCCACGGCGTCAATCACGCCGGCAACCTCATGACCAAGCACCATGGGCTCTTTCAGCCTCACGGTTCCAAAGCCGCCATGGTGGAAATAATGCAGGTCGGAACCGCAGATTCCGCCTGCCCTCATGCTGACCCGGACCTGGCCGGGGCCAGGCTCGGCCATGGGTCGTGTTTCGATCCGCAGATCGTGGGGGGCATGGATGACAACGGCGCGCATGGCTCAGGGACTTTCCAGTTCGGTGAAAAACTGGACCGGGCAGCGGCAAGTTGCAACATCTCAATCAGGCTGTCGTCAGATGGCGCAGCGCAAAACAGAACAATGACCTGCAACAAGGGTTCGAGGCATGATGCCGCCGGAACCCTGTTCGCGTCTTGTGCCGACATGCCTGTCTGCTGTCAGCGTTCCGTTGATTCCATGTTGAGCACAGGCGCTCTTGAACTCAGTTCAAGAAAGACCGCAAGGCACATGAGATGTACGATCATCAGCATCATCATTACGCATCCTCCCGATGCGCCGGCGGATTTTTGTCTCGCCGTTTCCGATCATCTGAAACGGTCTATCCTGACCAGCGCTGCTGGGGAGGACAGTGGCCGATCACCTGTAAAAGAACGTTGAAAAACAAGGCTAACATGCCCTGAAAATCTGTCACCACATCGACGCAATCAGGCTGGGAAAAAAAGTGCTGTTCATGAAACGCAGCAACAACGACGTATTTTTGGTTTTGATTGCTACATCACAACGCATCTACACCGAATCATGACCATCCGTCTCGCCATTGACAATGTCAACAATGTGGTTTGGATGTCTGGGTCTGTCTGAAACACAAGTCGTGCGCCATGTGCCTGCTGGTTCAGCTACAGCCGGTTTTCCTGATTCTGGGCATGGTTTTCACAGCGGGACCTCTTCCCCACGTCGATCCGTGTTCAGTTGAGCCAAACACAGGATATCGGCCACATGCAGGCGGTTGCAGCATCGCGCACAAAACAGCGGATCGGTTTGATGAAAACGCGATGTGACAAGCCATGTTGATCTACAGTATGTTGTTGCCCGCGGTAAAAAAGATCATGCCCGCTGGCATGATGGAGGTCTCAATCGGCCTCGCCTTTCAGATTGATGTCCCTCAGATTGTCAACGGTCGGCATGGAGGTGATGTGAAATCCTGCATCGATATGGTGGATTTCGCCCGTCACACCGCCTGACAGGTCCGACAGGAAGTACAGCGCGGAGCCACCGATGTCGTCCAGCGACACGGACTTTCGCAAGGGTGAGTTGGCACGCTGCCAGGAATACATCGCCCTTGCATCGGTGATGCCGGCACCGGCAAGCGTGCGAACCGGGCCTGGCGACAGCGCATTGACGCGGATACCGTGCGGGCCGAAATCATTGGCCAGATAGCGCACGGAGGCTTCAAGTGCCGCCTTCGCCACGCCCATGACATTGTAGTTGGGCATGATCCGCAGCGAACCGCCATAGGTCAGCGTGATCATCGCCCCGCCATCAGGCATCATGGCGGCTGCGCGTTTCGCGATCTCCGTGAAGGAGAAACACGAGATCACCATGGTGCGCGAGAAATTTGCGCGGCTGGTATCGGCATATTTGCCCTTGAGTTCGTCCTTGTCGGAAAAGCCGATGGCGTGGACCACGAAGTCGAGCGTGCCCCATTCGGCTTTCAGCGTGTCGAACAGGCTATCCACCGAGGCAATGTCCTCCACATCGCAGGGAATGACCAGTTTCGAGCCGATGCTGTCAGCCAGCGGCTTGACGCGCTTGCCCAGTGCCTCGCCCTGATAGGTGAAGGCGCAGGTTGCTCCATGTCTGGCCAGCATTGCGGCAATGCCCCAGGCAATCGAGTTCTGGTTGGCGACACCCATGATCAGGCCGCGCTTGCCCGCCATCAACTGCATGACGGTCAAGCCTCCAGCCGCTTCATCACGATGGTGGCGTTGGTGCCGCCGAAGCCGAACGAGTTGGAGAGCACGCAGCCAAGGCCTGCATTGTCGACGCGTGCCCGAACGATGGGCATGTCGGCGAAGGCGGGGTCGATCTCGGTGATGTGCGCGCTTTCGCAGACAAAATCATTGTTGAGCATCAGCAGCGAATAGATCGCCTCCTGAACACCTGTCGCACCGAGCGAATGCCCTGTCAGCGACTTGGTGGACGAAATCAGCGGGGACGTGTCAGCGCCGCCGAAGACCTCGCGAATGGCCTCGATCTCCTTGGCATCGCCCACGGGGGTCGATGTGCCGTGCGGGTTGATATAATCGACCTTGCCACCATAGGTGGAAAGCGCCTGTTTCATGCAGCGAATGGCGCCTTCGCCGGATGGCGCGACCATGTCGTAGCCATCAGAGGTCGCGCCATAGCCCACGATCTCCGCGTAAATCTTCGCGCCGCGCGCCTTGGCGTGGCTGAGTTCCTCGAGAACGACCACGCCGGCGCCGCCTGCGATGACGAAGCCGTCACGGCTGATGTCATAGGCGCGTGAGGCCATGGAGGGATTGTCGTTGAACTTGGATGACATCGCGCCCATGGCGTCGAACAGCAGTGACAAGGTCCAGTCCAGCTCTTCGCAACCACCGGCGAACATCACGTCCTGCTTGCCCCACTGGATCATCTCGTAGGCATTGCCGATGCAATGGTTCGAGGTCGCGCAGGCTGAACTGATCGAATAGTTGACGCCCTTGATCTTGAACCAGGTGGCAAGCGTGGCCGATGCGGTCGAGGACATCGCCTTGGGCACCGCAAACGGCCCGACGCGCTTGGTGTTGCCGCTGTCCTTGGCCTTCTCATAGGCGTCGATCAGGGAGACGGTGGACGGCCCGCCAGAGCCCATGATGATTCCGGTGCGCTCGTTCGAGATGTCGCCTTGCTCCAGCCCTGAATCGCGGATGGCCTGATCCATCGCCACATGGTTCCAGGCAGTGCCTCCGCCATGAAAGCGCATGGCTCGGCGGTCGACAATCGTTGCGGGGTCGAGTGTCGGACGGCCTGCCACCTGGCTGCGGAAACCGTGGGTGATGAAATCGGGCTCCACGGCAATGCCGGACCTGGCCTCATGCAGCGAAGCCAGCACCTCCTGGGTGGTGTTGCCGATGGAGGAGACGATGCCCATCCCCGTGACGACGACGCGTTTCATGCTGATGGTCTCCACATCACGAATGCTTGCCGAAACAGGCACTGGACCGATTGTTCAGGGCGGGCTTTTACCCGCTGTTGATGACTAACTGCATGTCCGGAGCGCCGCATTCAAGGTGTGCGGGGCACAAAGCGCAGATGTTCGCCAGATGTTCAGGCGCTTTCCGGCTTGAACAGGCCGACCCGCATGTCGGTCGTGGTGTAGATGCGCTTGCCGTCCGCCTCCAGCCAGCCATCGGCGATGCCCAGAACCAGCCTGGACTTGAACACACGCTTGAACTCGACCCCGTAAACCACCTTTTTCACGGTGGGCAGCACCTGGTCGGCAAACTTGACCTCGCCGACGCCCAGCGCGCGCCCCCGGCCTGGAAGTCCGAGCCAGCCGAGATAAAATCCGGTCAGTTGCCACAGCGCATCAAGACCCAGACAGCCCGGCATCACCGGATCACCCTGGAAGTGGCAAGGAAAGAACCAGAGATCTGGGCGCACATCAAGTTCTGCCTTGACCATGCCCTTGCCGTTCACACCCCCGGTTTCGCTGATCTCCGTGATCCGGTCGAACATCAGCATCGGCGGCAAGGGCAGCTGCGCATTGCCGGGGCCGAACAATTCGCCGCGTCCGCAAGCCAGGATATCGTCATAGGAGAAGCTCGACTGCCGTTCCATCTCGGTCCCGATCCGGTCTCAGTGACAGCGTGATGACCACGGACCTGTCTGTTGTCTCGTTTGTGACGCCTAGCACCCTGTTCCCTCTGCGTGAAGGCCACCGTGCGACACAGATCGCAGTTATCCTTTGTTGAAGTGAAGTGGCGGGATGATTATGCTATGCCCTGATCTGCGAAATGCACACGTCATCCGGAGTGCTCATGCCGCCCGACAGGACACCCATGATTTCCGAACAGGATGCCTCCGACCATGCAGGCAAGCGTTCGCTTGCCGGATGCCCGGTCCACAGCCTTCGTGAAAAGCTGCGCTGTGTCGGCCTGAGGCCAACCCGCCAGCGCACGTCGCTCGGTTGGCTGCTGTTTGCCAAGGGTGACAGGCACATCAGCGCCGAGATGCTGTTCGAGGAGGCGATGCGTGCCCGCGTGCCCGTGTCCCTTGCGACTGTCTACAACACACTTCACCAGTTCACCCAGGCTGGCCTGCTGCGCGAATTGGCGGTGGATGGGTCCAAGACCTATTTCGACACCAACCCGTCTGAGCATCACCATTTCTTCATCGAAGGCGAAGACCGGATGATCGACGTGCCATCGTCCGCGATCCGCGTGGCTGAATTGCCAGCCCTGCCGGAAGGCATGGAGGTGTCGCGCATCGAGGTGATCGTGCGGCTGAGGCCCAAATCCGTCTAGGACATCCGGGTCAATCCAGGACGTCGGCTCAGTCGACCCGCTCGTTGGGATAGACGCCCCAGAGCCTGTCCTGCTTCATGAAGCCTTCGATCTCGCCGACCGTGACACGGCACCAGCTTCCGGCGCAGCTTTTGACATTTGCCAGCACGTTGGGATTGAGCTTCGCCACGACCTGGGCTCGATCATCGGCCCTTTCCAGCAGCGGGATCTGCTCGTCGCGATTTTTCGACCACGGCACCACCAGGGCCGTGCGCCGCCCCGACAAAAGGCTGTGCAACACCCAGCCCTCTGCGCCCTCCGCATCGCGGATGCGGCGCCAGGTTTCGAATTCGGCTGTGATCTCGACAGGCAGCCCGGCGCGGCGGAACACCCAGGCGGTGCGATGCTCCTTCGATGGCCCCTCGCGCAGGTTGACCTGATCAGTCTTGAGGCTGACATAGCGCGGTACGGGCAGGCCTGTCACGGTGCCGGTCAATTCGCCTGCGGCAAATGCCGCCATCGGTGCCGCCAGCACAGGTGACACAGAAGCGCCGCAGACCAGCAGGAACCTGATCAAGATCGCTCGCAAATCACTCGAAACCATATTCACCTGACCCTGCTTGTCGATCCGCATGCCGTGGCAGCTTCCAGCGCTCTGATTGTGTTCCACGCAGGCCCTGCTAGATATCGGTTCAGGGCTGTGCGTCATGCCTTGACGCCGGACTGCAGTTTGCCCAAACGGCGTTAACGGCAGGTTGAGGCGAAGACATGGCAGCCTGAATTTGTCCGAACCAATCTTCAAATCTCGTCAGCCCTGACGGAGTTCGCGATGCCAAACAAGAAAAAACCGCTTGTGGTCGTCACCCGCAAGCTGCCGGCTGCCGTGGAAACGCGCATGCGCGAACTGTTCGATGCAAGGCTCAATCTCGACGACAAGCCGATGTCGCACGATGAATTACTCGCAGCGGTGAAGATCGCCGATGTGCTGGTGCCCACCGTCACCGATGAGATCACCGCCGACATCATTGCCGCTGCAGGGGACCATCTCAAGCTGATCGCCAATTTCGGCAACGGCTTTGACAACATCGACGTTCCTGCGGCCTCGGCGCGCGGCATCGATGTGACCAACACGCCCGGCGTCCTGACCGATGACACCGCCGACATGACAATGGCGCTGATCATGGCTGTGGCGCGCCGCATTCCGGAGGGCGCGCGCCTCGTGCCGGATGACAAGTGGCAGGGCTGGTCACCGACATGGATGCTCGGCACGCGCATCACGGGCAAGCGCCTCGGCATCATCGGCATGGGCCGCATCGGGCAGGCTGTCGCACGGCGCGCCAAGGCTTTCGGGCTGTCGATCCATTATCACAACAGACGCCGCGTCGATGTCCGGATCGAGGAGGAGCTTGATGCGACCTGGTGGGATTCGCTCGACCAGATGCTGGCCCGCATGGACATCGTCACGGTGCATTGCCCGCACACGCCGGGCACCTATCATCTTCTCTCCGCGCGCCGCCTCAAGATGCTGAAACCCGATGCGATCCTCGTCAACACCGCCCGTGGCGAAATCGTCGACGAGGTGGCGCTGACCAAGATGCTGGATGCCGGAGAGCTGGCCGGCGCGGGTCTTGACGTGTTCGAACATGAGCCTGCGGTCAATCCGCGCCTGCTCAAGCTGGCCCGCGCGCACCGTGTCGTGCTGCTGCCGCACATGGGCTCCGCAACCCATGAAGGCCGCATCGAGATGGGCGAGAAGGTGATCGTCAACATCCGCGCGATGATGGATGGCCACAGGCCGCCCAACCGCGTGCTGCCCAGCATGCTCTAGCAGGCTGCTGAAGAAGTCCATCGGTGTCATCCCCGGCGAGCCGCAGGCGAGGGAAGGGGATCCACAAAGCCCTGGATTCCATCAATTCTGCTGGGAAAAGGATGGATTCCCTTCCCCTACGCTTCGCTACGGCCGGGAATGACACCGTGGTCGGGACTTTTTCAGCAACCTGCTAGATTATTGCGCACAAAAGCATGCCCTCTCGAAGGCGAGGGTGGGTGCCGGTTCCGTAAGGACGCAATGCTCTAGGTTAGGATGATCTGAAAGACATCATAGCCTCAAGAGGGGCGGGCTGATTCGAACTGGCCTGATTTGCGAAACCGCCACAGGTAGCCCGGAACGATGGCCTCGATGGTGCTGGGGGTGATGCCGAGGCCTTCAAGCGTGCGCCCCTCGCTGATGGCCGCATCCGAAACGACATTGTCCGATTTCAGCAGCGTCACCTGATCACGCGTCATCTTGATGGCATCGGGCAACAAACCGAAGCTGACCGTGTCGACGATCTCGAGGACGCGCGCCTGCAAGGTGGCAAGCGGGAAGGGCAGTGTCGCGAGGAGGCGCTTACGATGCGTGACCTCGCAGACATAGGCGAGAAGCTCCTTGAATGTCCTGACCTGCGGCCCGCCCAGTTCATAGACCCTGCCGCCAGCCACATGGCCATCCACGGCGCGGGCCATGGCCTCCGCCACATCACCGACATAAACCGGCTGGAACTTCGTTTCGCCGCCGCCAACCAGGGGCAATACGGGCAGCATGCGCGCCAGCGAGGCAAACCGGTTGAAGAAACTGTCTTCCGGCCCGAAGATGATCGAAGCCCGCATGATGACGGCACCCGGCACCTCGGCCATCACGCCTGCTTCTCCGGCTGCCTTTGTCCGCGCATATGCCGATTGCGACCCGGCATCGGCGCCGATGGCCGACATGTGGACAAGCGTGGTGATGCCGGCCTTGGCAGTCTGCGCCGCGATCTCACGCGCGCCTTCGCCCTGAACGGCGTCAAACGTCTGGCGGCCCTGGGGTGCCAGGATGCCAACCAGGTTGATCACCGCATCGGCCCCCTCGACCGCACGCGCCACCGATTGCGGATAACGCAGGTTGGCCTGCACGGCATGGATCTGCCCGACGACGCCAAGCGGCTGCAGGTGCCCGGCCAGGTCAGGGCGGCGCACGGCAACACGGACGCGGTAGCCGCGCTTGGCCAGCGCACGCACCACATGCCGGCCGACAAAGCCGGAACCGCCGAACACCGTCACCAATTTTCCGCTTGCGCCAGACATCAGGCCGTTCCCCAGATCCTGCAGTTCGATACCGCCTCTTGATAGTGGAAGCCGTCATTACTGTGAAGCATGCCAAGAGTCGCAACATATCAACCTGTAAAGCGTCGCAACGCGATTTGCGCGGCGCATGCCTGCAATAGCATCAACGCGTCATTCGTGCGCTTGTTTCCGTTGACAGGCAGCGGAATGGACAATACACGCACCTTCGTTGCCCAGGTGGCGGAATTGGTAGACGCATCAGCTTCAGGTGCTGACGCTCGCAAGGGTGTGAAGGTTCGAGTCCTTTCCTGGGCACCACCTTTCTGGATTTCCAAGGAAATTCAAAAGGTTCCGTGATGTGAGTGGGTTGTTTCTGTCTCGGTGAAGCTGGCTTGCGAACGGTATTGCTCTGGAGCATTCAGGCCCGTCAGCGTTTGCTGCGTGCGATGACCGGGGCAGATCATACGCCCGCTTCGCCGGAGCGGTCCTCGACCTCCACAAGCCACAGATCGCTGTCGAAGCGGATTTCACGGATCATCCGGTCTTCGACCATCCCGGAACCGCTCTCCAGCACGCAGGTGAAACGGCGTTCGTCGCTGTCAAGGTCGGGCGGGGCAGGGGCATAAAGCCGGGCCGAGCCGTCCAGCCGGTCGACCTTGATGAAGATGGCCCCGGCTTCCGCCGCTCCCCTTCGTCTTAAAACCGCGACACGTCCTGCCGAAGCGCGCTGGCGCAAATAGGCCGAGACCCAGAAATCGCTGCGTAGCCGCGCCATGCCAGTCTCGGCCGGGGATCACCCGCTCCTCGGGATCACTCCATCTTGATGCCGCTGGCCGCAGCCAGTTCGCGCAAGGTGCGGGGGCTGAGGTCGCGGGTCACGGGAATGCGCCGCTCGCGTTCGAAACGTTCGAGGGCGGCGCGGGTCTCCTCGCCGAACACACCATCAGCCTTCACGCTCTGGCCGATGCGGTTCAGGGCGCGCTGCGCCGCCAGCACGGGGCGTGTATCAATGCTGCGCGCCTCCGTCGTGCTGCGTTCGCCGACGGTGCCCGGCGGGCGCAAGGCTTCCGGGGATGCAACCTGCCCGGTGCGGATCAGATCTCCGATGGCATCGCGCGGAGCTGCCTCCCGGCTCGTTTGCGGTTGGCGCTGAACAGGCACGGCTGACGCTGTCTGGGCTGACAATGTCTGGCTTTGGGGCATCGTCACGGGAGCAGCAGCAGCCCGGACCGGCTGGCCCTGCAGGTCTGCGGGACGTTGCGGAGGCACCGGGACAGCCTGCTGGGCGGAAACGGCACCCGAACCCGCGCGCTGATTGGCCGCTTGCTGATCGGCAATGAACGAACGGGGGATCGCGCCGTGCTGCCAAGACATGGCATTGAACAGGATGATCACCGCCACGGCTGCAAAGGCACAATGTGCCAGGGTCGAACCCGGACGCGAGCGCATGCGGCGCCGGAACCAGACAACCGGCCTGAAACGCCGGGGAGCGGCCCCTGAAACATGGTTGATGTGGTGGGAACGTGCTGCAAGTGTCATTGACATGGCGGGCTATCTCGGTTGGCAGGGCAGCGTAATGTTCATGTTCAGGCGATGAAGCGGGCATCGTGCCTGTCTGGCAGGTGGACGGATGGTGTCTGGGACGTGTCATGTCCGATGCCGTCAAGCGCTGATCTGCGCGCACGGATGCGGGTCTTGATGCAGACAGGTTCGGTGCTGCTGGCCTGTGCGGAGCCATCGACCGCAAGGCGGATGCCGACGCGTGTGCCGACGCCCGGAGCGCTTTCGATCATCATCGAGCCGCCCAGCAATCCGACAAGACCGCGCACCACAGACAGGCCGAGACCCGTGCCTTCATGCTGCCTGTCATAAGATTGGCGCACCTGGAAGAAAGGGGAGCCAAGCTGGCCAAGATCAGCCTCGTCAATGCCGCAACCTGTATCACTGACGACGATCTCGACCTCGTTGCGGTCCCTGACCACCGTGACAAGCACCTCGCCGCCGGAAGGCGTGAATTTCACGGCGTTCGACATCAGGTTGAGCAGGATCTGCTTGATGGCGCGACGGTCGGACACGATGTCCGGCACATCTGCGGCCAGATGCTCGCTCAGCGCCACCGACTTTTCGGCAGCACGGACGGCCAGCAATTCCCTGCTTGAGCGCACGACAGAGCCCAGCTCCACCCGCTCCTGCTCGATGGCCATCATGCCGCTTTCAATCTTCGACATGTCGAGAATGGCGTTGACGACCTCAAGCAGGTGCTGGCCTGAACCATTGATGATCCTGGCATATTCATCGCGGCGCGGATCGACGGCCGGCAGGAAGCCGGGCTGCACCAGCAACTCGGAAAAACCGATGATGGCATTGAGCGGTGTGCGCAGCTCATGGCTCATCGTGGCGAGAAACTGGCTTTTACTGCTGGCGATGCGCTCGGCTTCCAGCCGAGCCACTTCGCGCAGTTCGTCAGCAGCTTCGCGCTCGGTGACATCGCGGAGCACGATGACGATCGCGTCTTCGCCTGATTTCGGGCCGACCCGCCGGGCGGACAACTCGAACAGCCTGACCACCTGTTCGCCCTTGATCTCGGCACTGATGCGGACCATGCCATGTCCGTATCCATCGCCGGAATGGGCGTCGGACAAGGCTTTGAGAAACGCAGGCCTGTCACCGATGTTGACGCGCGCCAACAGCACCGTTTCGCTGAACTGCCTGCGGTCCAGCCCCAGTTGCAGATGTGCCGCAGCATTGGCGAACGAGATTTCACCTCCCGTTTCTCGCCACAGCACGACATCCCCCACCGTGTCGAGCGCCGCTGTCGCCCTCGCCTGCGAGCGGATGTGCGATGTGGCGTTGCGCTCGCCGCGGCTGACCAGCATGGCTGACATGATCATCGCATAAGCCACCATCACGGTTGCGACATTCTGGCTCGACACGGACATGCCGCCTGCATTGGGCGGAACAACAACCGACACGAGGCCGATCAACCCTGTTGCACAAAGACATGCCATGCAGGCGGTGTAGAACACCCTGCGCGAGCCTGACAGTGCAGTATCCAGCACCACGAGTGCGAACAGCGCCAACACGGGGGAGGCAAGGCCGCCAGACTGCAGGGCCAGCGCACAGATGGCGCCACTGAGCAGGACCGATGACAGCGCATAGCCCTGCTCGATGCGCCCGGTCCGCGCAACAAGCACCGCTGGAAGCAGCAAGAGCACGACAGCCGCAAATGCGGTCAGTGCCAGCGATGGCAGCCCAGGCTGCAGGAGCAGGAAGACAGGAAGGATTGCGCAGCCAAGACATGCGACCAGAATCCGGATGCCGATGAAGCGGGCATGCACATCGCGCAAGCGGCGGTCACGCCGAACATCTGCATGAACGAGCCTGTCCATGACGCTGCCAAGAACATGGTCGCTTCCAGACAGATGGCCGGTTCCCAAATCCTGTGGGGTTGACGCTGGTTGCAACACGCTACTCCCGCTGTGCCTCTGATCGGCACATGCCTTGATTGACGGGCATTGTCGGCGCCGGACTTTAAGCGAAAGCTAAAGCCGCCAGGGCGGATACCTGTGCCGAAACCCGTTTTCAGCCAGATAGACAAGCCTTCTCAATGTTTTGTGGATGATCGGACATCCGGAATTCTTTGCTGTGGATTTGCGTTCAGGGTGAACAGAACCTGAAGAAAAAGGTTCGTATCGGACACATGGCCAGAACCGCCGGTTCAAGCCTGCATGCTATGACATGGCGGAGACAAGACATGCGCCGTCTGACGGCACATGCAGGGTGAACGGCCCGACCAGCACAGGAGCGAGGCATGATCGGATTTGCACGAAACGCCATCGTCATCGGCATGATGGCCTACTTTTCGCCCGTTCACGATGAGACACCCCGGCAGCGCCTGGAGACGCTCCGCAATGCTCCCCATGACGCCCTGCAATCTGCGATCACGGGTGCGCCCCGTTTCGTGGTCCAGACCGCCGGTGCCATGGACCCGCAAAGCCGCGAGGCGCTGACACGGAAGATCGCTGATCTGGCGCGATAGGCGGCCCTGTCGCGGCTTCCTTGCCGGTGAGGTGATAAGCCGCCTTGATTCGGAGACGGCATCGGAGCAGACACAGCGAGCCGGAATCCCGCGAGCAGGGCGTTGCGCCCAGATGCAGAGACCGGTTTCGGGCACATGCAAATGCTCCCGATCATGATGATCCAAGGAACATGTACCTGACCATGACCAGCAAGCTGGATGACATCATCGCCGATTTCGACCTGATCGAGGACTGGGACGAACGCTATCGCTTCCTGATCGAATTGGGTCGCGATCTTGTCCCCCTTCCGGATGCGGCGAGAACGGACATGAACAAGGTCAGGGGCTGTGCCAGCCAGGTCTGGATCGCGACAACCAGGATGCCTGATGGCACGCTTGATTTTCTGGGCGACAGCGACGCCCACATTGTCAAGGGACTGGTGCGGCTGACCCTGGCCATCTACTCAGGGCTACCGCCAGCCGCCATTCTGGCGACCGATGCCGGGTCGGTGTTCGAGCGTCTTGGCCTGTCCCAGCACCTGACGCCGCAACGGTCGAACGGTGTCAGGGCCATGGTCGAACGCATCAAGGCCGACGCGCGGCAAGCGGCTGCATAAAACGAAGCTCTGCCGCAGCCTTGCATATCAGCCGCTTTTTTTCAGGAGCCAGTCCTGCATGGTCGCGCGCTCCTTGTCGGCATGCCAGTTTCTCAGGTCAGCACGGGATGTCCCGGTTGCCTCGGTCTGGATGCCGTAATGGGCCGCAAGTTGCGTCAGGGCCAGCTTCAGGACCAGCTTGCCGGAACGTGCCGGCCATGAGCGCCGGTTTTCGGCATCCTGGAGCGGTGCCAGAAACCCGCAGACATCCAGCACGAAGTTGCCCATGTCAGACCCCAGCACATGATAGGCCGCGCGCACGCGCTGCCGCGCGGCGACCACGACATCTGACGCAAGCGCGGGATCACGCGGTGTGGCGCGCCCGGTCGCCGCTTCAAGCCTGCTCCAGTTGGTCGTGACATTCGGCAGCATCGCGGCCTGCGTCACATCACGCCTGAAACGCTCACCCGCCAGAAAGCAGCGCTCATCCAGCAACGGGTGCCCGTCTGGCCCCTTGCGCCGGTAAAGCCACATCAGCGGACTTTCCGCATCGTTCATGCGCGGGGCTGGCTGGATGCTGTCGAGCGCCCCGGTTTCAGGATCCGGCTTGCAGGGCTGGGGTTCGCAGAGGATGAAACGGCTGTTTCCCGTCCGGCGCATCAGGCCAAGATGAATGGCCTGTTCGACCAAGACGCGGCGCACCCGCCCTGCCCCGAGCGATCCGCCCTGCTGCTGGCGCACGAGGATCACGAAATCAGGATCGATCGGATCACGCCGTGCCGACAGATGGCCAGTCCGCATGCGCCCGACAAGTTCGAGTGTCTTCAGTGTCCGCTCGGAATGTTCCGTGGTGTCCGCTTCCTGGCCCGCCTGTGTCATTCGCAGCGAATGGCACATTTCGGATGGCGAGGGTGGGTTTGATGCCGATTGACGTATGGTAGGAAAATTGTCAGGTTCCATTACTGATTTCCTTTTAATAGGTTTTTATTCCTATATCAGGACATGCCAATTTGCAACCGCGAAATAGGTGCCTCGGCAATTTCAGGGTTGGTGCAGGCCTGCGGTCCAACATGTGTCCGACATGGGCATGGTCAGGTTTGCAGGTGCCGCAAAACTGTTTGCAAGACTTGGTTCAACGCCCGCCGCAGCGCACGAACACCATCACGCCATAGCGGTTGACGACGGACGGGTCGAGCCAGCGCAGCACGAACTGGCTGGGCTGGAAGCTGACGAATTCCCGGTCTTTGGCCTCTCCTGCCTGACCGGCAGGGCCAATCAGGGTCCGCCCGCTCCATGATGTCCTGATCATGTGCTCGCTTTTGGCCACGTCATCTGGCTGGTTCAGCATCACCCCGCCATTCGGCCCGCGTGAGATGATGTAAGGCGCATTGCAGAAGCCCCGTGCAGCTGCCGTGACCTTGGCGGCATCGGCCTCGCGGAAATAGGCCGCCAGTCCCCAGCGGCCCACCAGTTGCTCGGCGCTCTGGGCCTGCGCCGGACTGGCAGCGGCAAGACCTGCAAGCAGCGCCGCAAAAGCTGGCATCACTTGCACGTTCAACAGGCTGAGAAAGCGGGATGGGCCTGAGGTCGTGATCATGCTGATGCCTTTGCTGTCCGTGATCTGACATAGGCCAGTGCGGCGGATCTGCAATCCGAAACATTGGCTGCCAGCAGCACAGCCACATAGATCGCAGCCCCTGCCATGATCTGCAGCCCGAGCGTGAGAGCGGCAGGCTGTCCAAGCCGCAAGGGCCAGAGGGCAAGGCTCATGGCGAGCAAGGCCGCAGTGATGGCTGCGACGTCCTTGCCTGACGGCGCGATGGGGGCCGTTCGCAAGGCTCCTGCCGCAACGATCAAGGCGGCCGCGACGAATGCAAGCGACATGGCTCCGGCAATGGCCGCAGGACCAAGATCGCGTGCGAAGCCAAGCGTGATCAAGCCGATGCAAACACCGTTGATGCCAACGGCCACGAGTGCGGACAGTGTCGAAACAGCCGTCTTGCGGCTGATCAGGAACACCGGGTTGAAACCTACCTGCATGATCGGCATGGCCACCAGCCCTGGCATCAGGAGCCAGACATAGAAGCCGAAATGCCCATGATAGGCCTGAGGCACCACCAGACTTTCAAAGGCCGGCATCACCAGCAGCAGCCCCGCGCCAACCGGCAGGATGATGGCGATGACGATGACAAGATTGCGCCTGATGCGGGCATGGGCTGCATTCTGGCCATCCCTGTCGAGAGCCCGAACGGCCCACGGCAACAGCATGATCTCGAGGGTCGCGCCCAGTGTTCCCATCAGCTTGACGCCGATGTCAGATGCCAGCGCGAAATAACCGGCTTCCGCCAGTCCATGCTGCGAGGCCATCATGGAGCGGTTGAGCAGAGGGATGGTCGACAACAGCACATTCGTCGCGACCAACGGGAAGGCGTAGCTGGCGAAGATCCTGACCTGCGAGGCATCAAGGGCTTTCAGGTCCAGCGCGGCATCGGCCAGCGCCCGGCGCACCACGATCAGCGCGGCAAAAGAGCTGATGGCCGAACCAAGCAGCACGAGGGCCGGATCCTGGGTCCACCATGCGCCGCCCACCATCAGCAGCAGGGCCAGCATATTCTTGACCAGCACCATGCGGACATAGGTGGCATCCTCTTCCCGTGCCCGCGCGACGGCCTGCTGATAGTCGAACAGCCCGCCCACCACGCCCGCAGCAACGGCGGCGGCTGCGATGGCTGTCGGTATCTTGAGGTCGACCCCCATCAGCAAAGCCACAAGCAGCGGCACCAGGAGCGCCAGCGTGCAGAGCGCCGCAAGCCCGTCCAGCGTGGCCCTGATGGAAGGTTCGCTCTCGCGCTTGCTCTTGGAATAAAAGCGGATCGTCGAGAGTTTCAGCCAGTCGATCGCAAAGGCGTTGACGAGCACAAGAAGCGCTGCGCCGAGTGCATAGAGCCCGAACTGGGCCGGGCCAAGAAACCGCGCGATCAGCAATCCCAGGATGAAGTTGAGCCCGGAATTGATCGCGAATGTGGCTGCCAGCAGCATGGTGGTCCAGATCGTGAAGGCGGTCCTGCGCGCCAACAGGCGCATGCGCAAGCAAATGATTCGTTTCGGAGCCCCATTTTTGACCGTCGATGGTTAGCGATCCGTGATGGGCGACACTGCAAGCCTCCACCGGATGTCCTGGCATTCCATGATTTTGACAAGCGCCATGATCAGATACCGGTGTCACGAATATCACTGCGGCAAGACCATGGCTGCTGCCTTTGTTCCGGGTCCATGGTATCGGGCATGCAGCATGGATGGTGATCCGCTCTTGTGCGGTGCCGTATCAGGATTGTGTCATGGAGAGGCTGTTGATGCGGGGTCTTGTGCTGTTGTCAGGCGGTGTCGTTGTGGCAGGCCTTCTGGGCGGCAACCCGGCACGTGCGGAAGATGTGCCGCGTTTCGACATCGCGGTGTTCTGCCAGGCCAATGCCCAGACACGCGGCGGCCTTGCGCCATGCCGTCGTGGCGAAGAGGTCAAGCGCACCACGCTCACCCGCCGCTGGGAGGATTTCCCGAAGCAGCGCAAGCATTTCTGCGTCCAGTCCGTCAGCTTCAAGCCGCGGGACCAGCGCTCTTACGTGGTGCTGGCGGAATGCCTGGAAGACCAGATCAGCAGTTGAGTCCGCGCGCTGACGGCATCCCTCAGGTTCAGAACTTGCTGAACTTGCCGTGGGCGATGACAGGCCCAAGTGGCACGGTCCCGATATCGCCACCTGCAATCTCCAGCGTGATCACCAGACCGGCGCTGGCGTTCGCGGACTTCGCCAGCGTCAGGCCCAGATCGATGGCAACCGGGTTGTCAGGGTCGAGCTGGCCAACACCGACAGGCTCGCCGCTGTCATCGGGCACCAGCCACAGATAGGGTACGCCCGCAGCACTCGCCGCCGTTGCCGCAGGCACCAGCACGAGGCGGCTGCGCTCCGCATCATAGGTCGCCACATAGACAGGTGGTCCGTCACGCGGCATCAGGGATGACACGAGCAGGATGCGTTCGACGATGGCGGGGCTGTCGCGCATGCCTGCAAGATGTGGCTGGTCTGGCGCGACCGGCGCCGGCACACGCAGCAGCGCAAAGGCGATGGCTGCAGCGGCTGTTGCAAATCCCGCCGCGCTGAGGCCGCGCCAGAAACCAAGGCTTGCGGCCAGCCGCGAAAGCCAGCCGGCAGGTGCCGTCGGGACCTGATCAGGCAAACGCGGTTGCGGGCTGATCGCCATCTGGATGGCGTGCCACGCCGCAGGAGACGGCACCCTGTCCGGTGCCTCGAGCGCAAGGCCGCCCAGCTGGTGCTGCCATTTCAGAACATCGTCGAACAGCATCGGATCGC
>JANMHN010000138.1:0-5253 GCA_031375185.1 Allobosea sp.
AGCACGAAGTGATATTGCGGGAAATGACGCATCAGATCGTTCTCGTACAATGGCACGGCATCGATGTGGCAGATCAGGAATTTGGGGGCGGCGACGATGTCCTCGCGGTCGATGACGCACATCAGCCGCATGTCGGGATGAGCCACAAGCCAGCGCTCGACCGTGGTGACAAGGAAAGGGTAGCCCGGATGCAGCATGTCATCGAGACAGATCAACCCCTTGGGGTGCATGACAGCCAGCGCCAGATCGAGATCGCGCTTGAGTGGTTCGGGCGAATGGTCGCCGTCTATATGAAAGAAGCGCACATCGCCGGGGCCAAGCCTGGCCCGCATCGCCTCGACGCTCATGGCTGTTGAATCGGCTTTCCAGACCACCATGCGCTCTTCGCCCACCCCCCATCGGCGGCAATTATCGATAAAGATGTCGAGAGTTTCGGTGCTGGGCCAATCGAACAGGTCGATGCCGAGCGCCCGCTCGCCCGGCTCCAGAGCGAGCGCCTGTGCGATGAAATAGCGCCCCTGGAACGTGCCGATCTCGGCGAAATGCCCCGTGATACCGTGCGAAGCCTGATGTTTCAGGCACCAGGCGCTGATCGCGGCAGCAAAGCGCGAGGACATGCCGCGCACGGAGGTGTAGCCGGTGCGCAGATAATGGTCCGTGGCGGCATGCCCGGAGACGAAATCATGGCTTGTCATGTGGTTCATTTGCCCTGAAAGACGAAGAAAGCGCCCGCCGTGATCAGCCCGAAACCGAGAAGATAGTTCCAGCCCAGCGGCTCCTTCAGATAGAAAAAAGAGAAGACGGCAAACACCGTGAGGGTGATCACCTCCTGCATGGTCTTCAGTTCCGCAGCCGAATAGACCGCATGGCCGATTCGGTTGGCCGGAACGGCCAGAATGTATTCAGGCAGCGCGATCAACCATGATATCAGGATCACGAGGGCCAGCGACGCTGTCTTGAACGTGAGGTGCCCATACCAGGCGAATGTCATGAAAATGTTGGATGCCGGCAGAAGCGCGATGGGCGCCAGATGCGGCATGGAAAGATGTGGCATATGAAGCGGCACCGTTGCGGAAGGTCTGCGACCAGCGTACCGCTTGTGACCGGCGACGCAAATCCGAAAGCGAGTTCAAGACGTGAGAAATCTGGTCTGGACTGTCGCGGCCTTCGGGCTTGCCACCTCGGTGCTGCTGTCCTTCGCCATATGGCGTGGTGACGACAGCTACGGCATCGCCAGCTTCTGGACAAGGATGGCCGGCCCGGCAGATCTTGGCCCCGTGGATTTTACCGGCATCGTCCGCAGCCCAAGCTCCAACGATGCCCTGATCTGCCCGCCGGACCTGTGCGGGGCCACCAGGACCGATGGCGCGGCCCCGATCTTCAATGTCCCGGTGGCACGGCTGCGTGATGCCGTGCGCGTCATCGAGGTCAATGATCCGGATGTCTTTCCGCTCGCCCGCAACGAGGCCAAGGTGCAGGACCGTTTTCTGGCACGGACACGGCTGATGCGTTTTCCGGACACGATCAGCGTCAGGTTCATCGATCTGGGCGGCGGGCGCTCGACCCTGGCTTTGTATTCGCGCAGCCAGATCGGGCGCAGCGATTTCGGCGTCAACAAGGCACGGCTGGATGACTGGATCAAGCAGTTGCGGAGCAAGCTGCCCATATCGCTGCCCTGACGCCGTTCAGCCGTAACGCACCTTCATCGCAAGGACGATCAGCACCAGCGGCAGCGTGATGGCGTTCGATGCGACAATCGGCATGCTGCCCGCCATGATTCCGTAAATCAGCCAGAAGCCGATGCCGATGGCAAACAGGCTCTGCGTCCAGAGCGAGATGGCCTTCGTGTCCTTGGTGCGGATGGTGCGCACGGCCTGGGGCAGCCAGCACAGCGTGGTGCAGGCCGCTGCGATATAGCCGATGAGATTGATCTCTGCTGCTGTCATGGATGCCCCGTCATTTGTGCGACACGGCAATAGGTCATCCCGCGTCAAGATGAAATCCACCTGGATGTATGCAAACGACCCATCATCCCTTCTCGCGTTTCCGCGACCGAGGACTCTCGAGCTTGACCCGAGGGGGATCGAAACCCGGTATCCAGACATTTTGCTGTGAGCGGAGCGGACACATCAGGCGCGCATCGCGCAAGACAACGTCTGGATTCCGGATGCCATTCCGCTCGCGCACCATGGCTCCGGAAACGCACGGCAGCCTTACCGGACATTTCAGATCCAAGAACCACGTCAGATGACGTACGCGAGTGCTTGCGGGCACCTTGGCTGGCCGTGTAGGTGCAGGGCATGGACACTACCGGCGGCCCCATCAGGATCGCAGCGCTCTACCGCTTTGCACGCATGAGCGATCCTGAGACTTTGTGCGCCCTGCTTGAGCAGGCCTGCGTGCGCGCGGGCGTGAAAGGCACGCTGCTGGTGGCGCATGAGGGCATCAACGGCACGATTGCGGGGTCTGGCGGCGATCTTGACGAGGCCATGGCAGCCATCAAGGCCATCACGGGTCTGGATGATCTGGAGATCAAGTTCTCGTTTGCCGCGACCATGCCGTTCCGGCGCATGAAGGTGAAGCTCAAGCGGGAAATCGTCACCATCGGCGATGGCAGCATCGATCCCTTGCTGGCCGCTGGCACCTATGTCGAGCCGAAGGACTGGAACGCCTTGATGGAGAGGCAGGATCTGGTCCTGATCGACGTGCGCAACGATTACGAACACCGTATCGGCACCTTCGAAGGCGCTGTCGATCCGTCCACCCCCTCGTTCCGGCAGTTTCCGGATTATGTCCGCACGCAACTGGCTGAGGCGAAGGGCAAGCCCGTCGCCATGTTCTGCACCGGGGGCATCCGCTGCGAGAAGGCCAGCGCCTTCATGCTGCAGGAAGGTTTTTCCGAGGTCTATCACCTCAAGGGCGGCATCCTGAAATATCTGGAAGATGTGCCAGAAGGCGAAAGCCGATGGAACGGAGCCTGCTTTGTGTTCGATGAGCGTGTGGCGGTTGGCCATGGCCTTGAACCGGACCAACGTCATGTCCTTTGCCACGCCTGCCGTCGCCCCCTGACCGAAGCAGACCGCGAAAAGCCTGCCTATGAAGACGGCATCTCCTGTCACCAGTGCATCGGCGAGATGTCACCCGAGCAGCGCGCCTCGGCACGGGAGCGCCACCGGCAGATGCAACTGGCGAAAGCGCGCGGCGAGCCACATATCGGGCCGGATGCCGGTCACAAGCCAGCCTGACATCCAGACCGAACGGTGTGTTCAGGTATCGGGACAAGGATTTTCGCTGATCTCCCAGTTCAACACGTTCAGCACCTTGTTGCACAGGGCCAACCTGCGGCCTGTTGCGGTTCTCAGGCAGGTGCGCTCACCCTCGTTGTAGAATGTGCCGTTTCCCCGGCAGCTGCAATTCGGATCAGGCGTGACGCGTTGGGCCGGCATGATGTTCGGGCTTTGCCGCACGCTCATATCGGGCGTGCCCGCCTGGGCATATGCACCCGCACCAGACACCAGGAACGCCGCACAGCTTGCGATCACGCCGGTCACACGCAGTCCATTCCAGAGATCGTTCACCATGGAACCCTCCTCGCTGCATCGCGGCAATACCCTAACATTGAAGACCCGCCGTGAACAGCAAGGGGTTTGCAGGCGATTCCGCGTCGCAAGATCCCCATGACGAGGGGTCTCATCGTGCCGGACACGTGAAACCCGATCTGTCAGCGTTCCGGTTGGCAGTTGCGATGGCAGACGCTAGGTTCAGTGCCAGAACACCTGCCGGGGAGCCATCATGTCGACTTTGACCGCACCATCGCGCCGCGACCTCATAGTTGCCGCGTCCGCGCTGGCCACTGCTTCGGCCTTGCCGGGCAGGCTGGCAGCGCAACCGCAACCCGTCATGGTCGATACACATGCCCATATCTTCAGGCGTGGCCTGCCTCTGGCACCCGGCGCACGCTATACATCCGATTACGACGCGACGCCTGCCGACTACATCGCACAGCTTGATGCCAATGGCATGAGTCACGGTGTCCTGGTGCAGATCAGCTTTCTAGGCACGGACAACAGCTACATCCTCGAGGGCATCAAGGCCTCCAATGGCCGTCTCAGGGGCATTGCCGTGGTCGACCCGGCCATCAGCCTTGCCGACATGCAGGCGCTTGACGCCGCCGGCATCGTCGGCGTTCGTCTCAATCTTGTCGGCAGGCCGATCCCGGATTTCACCGCAGCGCCCTGGACTGATCACCTGAAGGCCGTTGCGGCACTTGGCTGGCAGGTCGAAATCCACCGCGAGGCCAAAGACCTTCCCGCCATCGTGACCCCGTTGCTGACAGCAGGCGTCACGGTCGTGGTCGATCATTTCGGCAGGCCCGACGCAGCACTTGGCATCGACGATCCGGGCTTCCGGTTTCTTCTGACGCAAGGGGCCACCCGCCGCCTGTGGGTCAAGGCGTCGGCCGCCTACCGTAACGGCAAGGACGGTGCGGGCGAGACGGCTGCGCTCAAGGCCTACCCGCTGCTGCGCGATGCCATCGGCGTTGACCGGCTGCTGTTCGGCAGCGACTGGCCCCACACCACGTTCGAGAAAACCGCGAATTTTGCCAGCCAGAAGGCATTTTTCGAGCAGATGGTGCCCTCAGCCGACGAGCGTCGTCAGATCATGGGGCCTAACGCCGCGCAATTGTTCAGGATCTAGCACATACGTTGTTGCCCCAATCGACAGCCCGGATCCAAGCCCGTAAATCTTGCTCATATCTGCAGGAGCACATCTTCCATGGCCATGATCCAGTTGATTTATGCCTCACGTCCTTTCGGCTTTGATGCTGCAGTGCTCAACAGCATCCTGACCATGGCCCGGCATTGCAACACGCGTGACGACATCACAGGTGCTCTGATATGCCGTGAAGATCTCTACCTGCAAATGCTGGAGGGGCCGGCAGACAGGGTCGAAGCAGCCTATGCCCGCATATCCCGCGACGGACGCCATCTGGAGATCAGCCAGCTCGTCAAGGAGCCGATCACCGAGCGGCTGTTCCCGCAATGGGCGATGCGCGATGACCCTGCGAAGAGCTGGATGTGGACCGCGAAGGACGTTGATCGGGGCGCCGTCGAACAGGCCAGCCGCGACGAGGTGGTCGCCGTGTTCACCCGGTTGGCGGCAGAGCCTGCCGACGCCTGAGAGCCCTAGTGGTGCGTCAGCGCGGCTGCACGTAGATGTTGATCTCGAAACCCGGATCGGCAGGGTCGCGCA
>JANMHN010000315.1:0-5419 GCA_031375185.1 Allobosea sp.
GCTCACCTGCCGCAAGTCGACAGGCGATGGCGGCCAGATGCCCTATCTGATCGTCACCTTCAATGACATCGTGATTTCCTCGTTCCAGACAGGTGGCTCGAACGGTTCCGGTGTTCTGCCGATGGAACAGATCTCGTTCAACTTCACCAAGATCAAGATGGAAATCAAGGTCCAGGACTCCAAGGGCAACCTTGCCAATGGTCCGATGGGCGGCTGGGACACCAAGAAGAACGAGAAGGTCTGATCTTCAAGGTCGTCGTCTCGAGGCTTTTCAGGCAAGGCAGAAGCAAGCGCGCGACGTGCGCTTGCTTTCCATTTTAACGGTGCCCCGCAGGTTTCTCGTCTGACTGTTTCCTTCGCAACTGACGGGTCTTGCGTTTCAAGCTGATACGTCGTCAGGCAAGCGAACGCGCCTGAGCAGGTTCATTGAAAAAGCTCCGTCATGTCTGACCAGTCGGATGCGGAGAACGGGTTTGTTCGTGTTCATGTCGTGTCGGTGATCTTGCCGTTGGCATGATGGTGTGGACCGGAAAAGGTGACGATGGCTGACGTCCGAAAGAAAACGCGTCTGAGCCCGCCTCTCATGTTCGCATTCCGTGATGCGCACCGGGCGAAGGATTCGCGGTTGTCCGTCGGGCAAAACACATCGGGGGGCACTGAGATCCTGTCATCACGGAAGTCCGTCCGCATCGCCATCAACGAAAACCAGTTGCGGAATGAGCTGACCCGCGATCTGGACATGCTGATGAACACCACGAACATGGCGTCCACCATCGATCTGTCGGATGCGCCGGAGGTCGAGAGGTCCATTGTCAATTTCGGCCTGCCGGATATCGTCAATCGCAGCATTGACGAGCACCGGGTCGGTGACATCGTCGATGAAATCAAGACAGCCATCCTCGCTTTCGAGCCGCGCCTGATCAGCAAGACCATCGGCGTTTCGCGTGACGTGACGGTGGATGCGGGCGTGCTGGCGATCCGTTTCAATCTGTCCGGCGAAATGGCTTGCGATCCTGTTGCCATTCCTGTCGAGTTTGTCGCTGATCTCGAAGTCGGGACTGGCAAGCTCGCGATCAGAAAGCGCTAGGCAAGGAATGGATCGGGAGCTTGTCGAGTACTACAAGCGTGAGCTGTCCGTCCTTTACGAGTACGCGGCCGCGTTCTCGGAGGAGTATCCCGGCATCGCGGACCGTCTGGGCGGCCTGACACGCGAGCGCAGCGACCCTATGGTGACAGGCCTGCTCGAAGGCACTGCCTTGCTGGCGGCCCGCGTGCAGTTGAAACTCAAGCACGAGTTCTCGGAATTCACCTTCAACCTGCTGGACCAGTTGCTGCCCAATTACATGGCCCCGACGCCATCGATGATGATGGCGCAGATCAGGCCCGTGTTTGGCGATCCGGACCTGCGTGCGGGCCGCTCTCTTGGCAAGGGCAGCGTGCTGGATGCGGTCTACCGCGACAAGGACCGCAACATCGCCTGCACCTTCACCTTGTGCGATGACGTCATGTATGGCCCGTTCGACATTTCGCGTGCCGAATACCTGCCTTCTGTCGCTCCGCTCCAGGCGCTGGGGCTGAATGCCGGCTCCCAGGATGCCGCAGGCCTCAGGCTGTCGCTGCGGCTGAGATTGATGGCGCAGGCTGATGACGAGCCTGCCGATACGGTTGTCGTGGATGACCCGGTCGCGAATATCGCCGGCTGCGGCATCGATGTCCTTCCGGTGCATCTGGTCGGGCCGGAGGCGGATGCGATCAGCCTCTACGAGCAGATTTTTTCACATTTGAACGGCGTTCACCTGCGCTATCTCGACAGTTTCGGTGATGCGAAATTCATCAATGTCGGCACCGACAAGATCGAGCAGATCGGTTTTGATGCGGACCAGCGCCTGCTGCCTTACGAGGAGCGCCTGTTCCGCGGCTTTGAACTCCTGCAGGAATACACGACATTTCCGCGCAAGTTCATGGGCTTTCGTATCAAGGGTCTGAGGCGTCTTCTGGCCCAGGTCCGCGGGCGGATCGTCGATGTGATCATGACATTCGACCAGTCAAATCCAAGGCTGGCGGCAGCCGTCGATCCCGCCATGTTCGCGCTCTATGCCGTGCCGGCGATCAATCTCTTCAAGAAATCCACGGACCGCATTCCCATCAAGTCCAGCCAGCACGAGTATCAGGTCATCCCCGACCGGACACAGTATCTCAGCTTCGAGCCGCACAGGCTCGTCGATGTGTTCCTGCACCATGCCGGCCAGAAGCAGAAACAGCGGGTCCAGCCGATCTACCGATCGACGCTGGAGCCGCCGAACGAGAGCCGGCAAATCTTCTATTCAAGCCGGAGGCTGGAACGCAAGCGCACGACGCAGGAGCGGCGAGGCGACGGCGTGGGGCGCTATGCAGGGGCCGACATGTATATCTCGATCAGCCCGCCAGGCGGTGGGGAGATCAAGGACACCAAGCCCGAAATCTCCACCATGGCGTATTGCTCCAACCGTCATCTCGCCGAATACCTGCCGGTCGGGCGTGGCGGCACCGATTTCAGGTTCAGGGACAACACATCGCTGGACGTTATGGCAGTGATTCCGCCGACCGCACCACGCGAATCGCCGATCATGTGGCGTCACGAGGTTCCGCAGCAATCCAGCGTCGGGCGCATTGCCTGGCAGGTGATCAACATGCTTGGTCTCAACCATCTGGGGCTGGGAGAGAATGACGGGCGGGCGCTGCGTGAAACGCTTGGCCTGTTTGCCGATCTGAACGACGCCGTGATGGAGCGCCGCATCAGGGGCGTGAAAGGCATCGCGCTGCGCGATGTCATCCGCAGGCTGCCGCAACGCACTGGCGTCGGCGCGGCACGCGGCATCGAGGTCAGGCTCACACTTGAGGACAAGGCGTTCGAAGGTAGCGGCGCTTATCTGATGGGCGCTGTTCTGGAGCGCTTTTTCGCCGAATATGTCAGCCTCAATCATTTCGTGCAGACCATCGTGGAGACACCCGAACGGGGGGTGATTGCCCGCTGGCCCGCGCGGAGCGGATCAAGGAGCGCGCTGTGAACGCCGTTGACGCCATCCTTGCAGATGCCATGAGTTTCGATTTCTTCGAGGCTTGCCGCAGGTTCGAGAGAAGCGCGCCCGGCCAGCCTCGCATCAGCGACAGCGCCACCCGGCGCGAGGAATTCGTCCGGTTCGGGCAGGATCCGTATTTTGCCTTTGCAAGCGCGAACCTGAACCGCGCCACGAAGGCAACAGACGGCGCGGTGTCCGTCTATGTCCGTTTTCTGGGGTTGACAGGCCCGCAAGGCGCGCTGCCGCTGGCCACCACAGAGGAAGCCTATCAGTTCGCACGCGATGATGACGATGCGCTGGCACGGTTCATGGACCTGTTCAACAACCGCTTCATCCAACTTTTCTATCGGGCATGGGCTGATTCCCGCCCGATCACGCACCGCGACCGACCCGATGCCGATGACCGCTTCAGTGCCTTTCTCGGCTCGGGGATCGGGCTGGGTTCAGCGGTCTATCGCGGTCTTGATTCAGTCGATGACATGGCAAAGATCGCGTTTTCCGGCTTGCTGGGATCCAAGGTCAAGAGCGCATCGCGGTTGTGCCAGGTGTTGTCGGCGCTGTTCGGGGCGCGGATCGACATCCAGGAATTCGTGGGCATGCGGCTGGTGTTCGAGCCGGACCAGCGCTCGCGCATGGGGCATGCCTTCTCGACCCTGGGGCGTGACATCCTGATGGGGTCTGCAGCTTACAGCGTGCAGGACAAGATCCGCATACGTGTGTTTGCCGACAGTCTGGCGATGTTCGAAACCATGCTGCCGGTCGGCCCGAAGGCAAGGCCCTTCGCCGACATGCTGCACTTCTATCTGGGCCTTGAGTTGCAATGGGACGTCGAATTGTGCCTGCCCGCCCGCGAGGCGCGCGGCATGGTTCTGGGCAGTTCGGGCCGTCTGGGCTGGACAAGCTGGCTGTCGCCCAACTGGGCGATGGAGAAGGAGCAATACCGGGCAGATGCACGCTTTGACCTCGCCAAGCGCTTTCCGCCCGGCGCACGAGAGGGCAATGCCGCCGCCAAACCCGCAAACGCTCCCGTCAAAACGCCCATCAAGGCGCCCGTCAAGGCGACCGCACACGCGAACTGAACCAACGATCTGGGGGAAAGTGACATGGCAGACATCAGCCTTGAGACAGTTGCCGGCAAACTCAACCGTGTTGGCTATGATGCCTTCATCCAGGCCCTGAGACAGGCCAAGATGGCGGGCAACCGCAATCTTGAACTGGCGCACTGGCTTGGCCAGATCGTGCAGTCCGACCGCAACGACTTTGCGCGCACACTTGATGCCTTCAAGATCGACCGGGCACGCGTGGCGGCCGACATCGCGAGGTCAGTGGACGGGTTGCGCAAGAACGAAACCGAGATGCCCGGCGTGTCCAACGCCATGGTCGACATGCTCGACCGCGGCTGGCACTACGCCACGCTGTTTTTCGGCGAGACCCAGATCAGGACCGGCCATCTCGTGCTGGCGGCCTTCAAGTCGCTGGACATCCGAAGGGCCTTGCTGTCGGTGTCGCAGGAGTTCTCCAAGATCAATCCGGACACGCTGGCTGCCGAGCACCGCAAGATCTGGGCAGGGTCGGACGAGGAAAACCTCAGGCCGATGGACGGCTCCGGCCTGTCCTCCCCCGCAGCGGAAGGGGCGGCTGGCGGGCCCAAGGGCCAGACGGCGCTCGACAGGTTCTCGCAGGATCTGACAGCCAAGGCGGCTGCTGGCGAGATGGACCCGATCCTGGGGCGGGACGATGAAATCCGCCAGCTGATCGACGTGCTGATGCGCCGCCGCCAGAACAACCCGATCCTGACCGGGGAGGCGGGCGTCGGCAAGACGGCGGTGGTCGAGGGCTTTGCCCAGCGCATCGCGTCCGGCCAGGTGCCGCCCCCCTTGCAGGGCGTGAGGCTGTGCGTGCTCGATGTCGGCCTGATGCAGGCGGGCGCGTCCATGAAGGGCGAATTCGAGCAGCGCCTGCGCGCCGTGATCGACGAGGTCCAGTCATCGCCAACGCCGATCATCCTGTTCATCGACGAGGCGCACACGCTGATCGGCGCGGGCGGCGCAGCCGGCACCGGCGACGCTGCCAACCTGCTGAAGCCTGCGCTGGCGCGCGGCACATTGCGGACCATTGCCGCCACCACATGGTCCGAATACCGCCAATATATCGAAAAAGACCCCGCCTTGACCCGGCGCTTCCAGCCCATCACGGTCGATGAGCCCGATGTGGGCCGCGCCTGCGACATGCTGCGCGGGTTGATCGGGCCGATGGAGAAGCACCACAAGGTGAAGATCGCCGACAGCGCCGTTGTCGCCGCGGTGACCATGTCGATGCGCTATATTCCGGCCCGTCAGCTGCCTGACAAGGCGGTGAGC
>JANMHN010000341.1:0-4917 GCA_031375185.1 Allobosea sp.
CCGGAGTTTCGTTATGGCCGTTCCAAAGAAGAAGACGTCGCCGTCGCGCCGCGGCATGCGCCGTTCGGCTGACGCCCTCAAGCAGCCCACCTATGTGGAAGACAAGGATTCGGGCGAGCTTCGCCGTCCGCACCATGTTGATCTCAAGACCGGCATGTATCGCGGTCGCCAGATCCTCAAGCCGAAGGCCTGATCTGGGACATCCGGAGCGGCCGGTCCTGAAGCAGGCATCCGGCTGGCATCCTGAAGCTGAAAAAACCAGACTGGCGGCTCGAGGGCCGCCGGTTTTTTTATGGCGCTGTCGTGTCTTTCACAGGTCGCGGGTTCAAGCCTGTTCGTCAGGCGTGAACGATCAGGCCGCGTCCCCGATGAGCGCCATTGCCGCCCGGTAGCGCGCCTGCACGACATCCGGTGCGGCGCGGCGCAACCGTCTGTAGGCCGTCACGTCATCGCGGCAGGCCATCATCTGGACCAGAAAGGCCGCATCGCTGGTTGGCCTTGCCAGGGTGGGGCGTGCCGCCGTGCCGGCATGCGCATCTGCGCTTTGGCCGATCACGGCCAGGGACCGCTCCGGCGGCAGTGGGACAATCCGGCCCTGATCCTGTGCAGACATGACACCCCACCCGCAAGACAACGCATTCTGCGGTCCGTGTGGCAAGCCATGTGCCAGGCTTAACGTGCCCTTAAGGGAGAAAACTGCATCATCCTGAAACAGCGCCGTTCGTTCCTTATCACGCAGCGAGCTTGCCTGTGGCGAGCAAGACGGCTCACCGGATGCCAGGAGCCTGCACATGCTGTCAGATCGAGACCGGAACACGAGCCCGCTTGATCCCAAGGACGTGCTCAACTCCATCGGCGAGGTCGTCTACACGTGGGACATGCCGAGCGACGAGTTGCGCTGGGGCCCGAATGCCACGGACATTCTTGGCGCGATCCCGCCGGATGCGCTCACGAAGGGCATTGCCTTCTCGCGGCTGGTGGAACCGGGTGCCGGGCGCAGCCGCTTTGACGCGATTTCAGACGCGTCGGGTGCTGACCTTGGGGACGGCGTGCCTTACCGCACCCGTTATGCCGTGCTGATCGGCGAACGGAAGATGTGGGCCGAGGATACTGGGCGCTGGTTCGCAGGCGCTGACGGCAACCCTGTCAGGGCACGCGGCGTGCTCAGGCTGGAGCGGCCGGTGACCGACACGGACCTGGCAGATCCCAGTTTCACGATCTGTGACCGCGCGACGCTCGTTCAGCGGCTTGATGAGCTGATGGCTGACCAGATGCCGACCAGCAAGACCGTCGTCGTGCTGAGTTTCGCCATCGATGACCTCAACCGCATCAATGACGATTTCGGCCATGAATCGACCGATGAGATCCTTGTCGAGGTCCAGCAGCGCCTGAGCGGCGTGATGCGGCGCAGGGACCGTCTGATGCGCTATTCGAGCAACCGGTTCGCCATCATCCTGACAGGCTGCCTGAGCGATCAGGTGGACGCGACCGCCAGGCGGTTCGTGCGGGCCGTCTCAAGGACAGCCATTTCCACCAGACGCGGCGTCGCGCTCGTGCATGTACGCGTCGGTGCCGCCATCGCGCCGGACCTGACGCGGCACAGCGGTGCCTTGTTGGCATCGGCCGAAGCCGCGCTGGTCGATGCCCGCAGCGGGCCTCAGGACAATGTGCAGATCGCCCGCAAGGTCGAGGCCCCGCGCATGGGCCGCGAGCATTCGATGGACCACGATGCGCTTGGCGCGCTGAACGAGCGGCGCATCAGCATCGCCCGGCAGCCCGTCGTGAGCGCTTTGGGCAGGGTTCTGGCCTTCCATGAAGGGCTGGTCAGGATCGAGCGGCCGGATGGCAGCTTTTTTGCGCCCGGTGATCTCATTCCCGTTCTGGAACGTCGTGGACTTGTCAGGCTGTTCGATCACCGCGTGCTGGAACTGTCCATTGCGGGGCTGGCATGCGAACCCGGCTCGATCCTGTCGATCAATGTTTCGCCGCAATCCCTGACCGATCCGGTCTGGCTGGACGGCCTGAAAGTGCTGATCCGGACCCATGCGGGCGTTGCGGAGCGCCTGATCCTCGAAGTCACCGAAACCGCGACGATCTCGCATGCGGATGAAAGCCTGCGCGTCATCAAGGCCGTCAAGGATCTTGGATGCCGTGTTGCCATTGATGACTTTGGTGCGGGTCACACCTCGCTGAAGCACCTGAGGGCGTTTCCGGTCGACATCCTCAAGCTGGATGGAGCCTTCACGCAGAACCTCGCCCGCTCGACCGACGACCGTTTCTTCGTGCGCACATTGCTCGATCTCGCGCAGCACCTGGGCGTGGAGACAGTGGCGGAATGGGTGGACAACGAACCTGCCGCCAGTCTGCTGACGGATTGGGGCGTCACCTACCTGCAGGGCCATCTGACCGGAGCCGCTGAATTGTGGACGCCCCATCCCGAACAGAAGGCCATCCGCGCTGCCTGACATCACCCCTTGCGGGACAGCTTCTCCAGCTTGTCGCGCATGGCCGACATTTCGCGCTTCAGTCCATCCAGTTCGGTATCTGATTGGGGCGAAAGAGCAGACGTGAATGCAGGCGCGGGGCTCGCCACCTCGCCGCTCTCGGACGTTGACGTAACGGCCACGAACGGCGCGAACATCCGCATCGCATCGCCAAACATCTTCATGTTGGCACGGGTCTGTGCTTCCATGGCTTCCATCGCTTTGGTGCCAAAGGCGTTGCTGCCGAAGGATTTGGTCAGCTGGTCGCGATAGGTGTGCTGTTCGCGCGTCAGGCTGTCGATCGACATTTCGAGATAGCGCGGCACGAGCACCTGCATGCTGTCGCCATAGAACCTGATGAGTTGCCTGAGGAACGCGATGGGCAGCAGGTTCTGGCCTGTCTTGCTCTCTTCCTCGAAGATGATCTGGGCCAGCACGGAGCGGGTGATGTCTTCCGCCGTCTTGGCATCATAGACCACGAATTCCTCGCCATTGCGCACGAGCAGGGCCAGATCTTCAAGCGTCACGTAGGAGCTGGTGCCAGTGTGATAAAGCCGCCGGTTCGCATATTTCTTGATGACGGTCGGCTGTTTGTCAGCGGCCATGATGCACCTTGTCCCGCCAGCGGCGATCAACGCGCCAGCGCTTAAAAAACGTGCAGTCACGATAGCGGGTTGTGACAGGCCCGCAAGCATTTGTTGCAGTGCAGGAAGAGCATGGCCCAGGCGACAGGCCAGATTCGCATCAAGCGGCGACAGCCTGTATTTCATCAATGTCCCTTGACGGATCAGCCTGCACCTCTGACAAACATCAATACGGTGCCTTCGCTTGTGGCTGGCACGACGCTAGATGGTTCAGGCTTCTCGAGATTAAGGATTTCCCCATGTCCTCGCAGGATATCGTGATCGTTGGCGCAGCGCGCACGGCGGTCGGCTCCTTCAATGGTGCATTTGCCGCCACCCCTGCCCACGAACTCGGCGCTGCCGCGATCAGGGCTGCGCTGGCAAGGGCAGGTGTCGACCCTGCCGATGTCGACGAGGTCATCATGGGCCAGATCCTCACCGGTGGTCAGGGCCAGAACCCGGCGCGGCAGGCCGCCATGGCGGCGGGCGTGCCCCAGGAGGCATCGGCCTGGGGCCTCAACCAGCTGTGCGGCTCCGGCCTGCGCGCCGTAGCGCTCGGGATGCAGCAGATCGCCAATGGCGACGCGTCGGTGATCGTGGCTGGCGGTCAGGAATCCATGTCGCTTGCACCCCACGTGGCGCACATGCGCGCCGGTACCAAGATGGGCGACATGAAGATGCTCGACTCGATGCTGAAGGACGGCCTGCTCGATGCCTTCCACGGCTACCACATGGGCAACACGGCGGAAAATGTCGCGGCCAAGTGGCAGATCAGCCGCGACGAGCAGGATGCCTTCGCCGTTGCTTCGCAGAACAAGGCCGAGGCCGCGCAGAAGGCCGGCAAGTTCAAGGACGAGATCGTGTCGTTCACGATCTCAAGCCGCAAGGGCGACATCATCGTCGATGCCGACGAATACCCCAAGCATGGCACCACGCTTGAAGGCGTTGGCAAACTCAAGCCTGCCTTCTCGAAGGATGGCTCTGTAACCGCTGCGAACGCTTCCGGCATCAACGATGGAGGCGGGGCAGTCGTGATCATGACGGCTGCCGAGGCCCAGCGCCGTGGCCTGACGCCGCTGGCGCGCATCGCCTCGTGGTCCACTGCCGGTGTTGACCCTGCCATCATGGGCACCGGGCCGATCCCGGCCTCGCGCAAGGCCTTGCAGAAGGCCGGCTGGAAAGCAGCCGACCTTGATTTGATCGAGGCCAACGAAGCCTTCGCGGCCCAGGCCATCGCCGTCAACAAGGACATGGGCTGGGACACAGCAAAGGTCAACGTCAACGGCGGCGCGATTGCCATCGGCCACCCGATCGGGGCATCCGGCGCACGCGTTCTGGTTACACTGCTGCACGAGATGGGCAAGCGGGACGCGAAAAAAGGCCTCGCCACCCTGTGCATCGGCGGCGGCATGGGCGTTGCCATGTGCCTGGAGCGCTGAAGAGGTGAGCCGCCTCAAGCCAACGACGCTTTACCGCTATCTCACCGGACCCGATGACGCCGCGTTCTGCCATCGGGTTTCGGAGGCGCTGAGCCTTGGCTGGATGCTCTATGGCAACCCGACATTGGCCTTCGACGACAAGATGGGCCGCGTCATATGCGGGCAGGCGCTCATCAAGGATGTCGAGGGGGTGAGCTACTCCCCCGGCCTCGACCTTTCGAATCAATAGAGTATTGCGCACAAAAGTGGGTACCGGTTTGTGGGGTACGCAATGCTCTGAATGATGACGATCTAACCAATCAAAAAAACACTGCAGGGGAGAATATCCATGGGACGCGTTGCACTGGTTACAGGTGGAAGCCGCGGCATTGG
>JANMHN010000356.1:0-1838 GCA_031375185.1 Allobosea sp.
CTCACCCTGCTGATCAAGGGCCTGAATGATGAGCGCGCCATCGCCGCTCTCTCCGCCGCTCTCGGCTCGCCCTTCGAACCATCCGCCGCCGCACATCTGCCCGCAGGCCTGTCGCGACCGATACCGCGCACCATCCTGCGCCTGGAGGGATTCAGCACCTCGCTGGAATATCGCATCCGGCAGATGCGTGCTGTTCTGGCGTCCTTCGGCGAACTGATCGTGCTGGAAGGTGAGGATTCGTCGGGCCTCTGGCGCGCCGTCCGCGATTGCGAATTCCTCGCCGAACCGCATGATGCCGCCATCTGGCGCATCTCGACCGCGCCGACCCGCGCCCCTGCCATGGTCGCCACCATCGCCGCCGCCGCGCCGGGGGCACGCTGGTTCTATGATTGGGGCGGCGGCCTTGTCTGGCTGGGTGTTCCAGCAACCGGCGATGCCGCGTCCGCCACCGTCCGCGCCGCGGTCGCCAGCGCAGGCGGCCACGCCACGCTGATCCGCGCCCCGCGCGAGCTGCGCGCAAGCATCGAGGTGTTCCACCCGCTTGGGCCGCTTGCCGGTGTCACAAGCGGCATCAAGACCAGTTTCGATCCGTCCGGCATTTTCGAGCCGGGCCGGATGTATGCGGGGATGTGACATGAGAATCATTCGGATCGATCCGAAGACTGGGCGCAAAAGGCTGCCCGTTCGCAATGGCAAAGGCTTCTTAGTTCTCGGCGACCCTTCTTTGAAAGGTGCGAAGCACCAGCCAGAGAACGAGATTTACGTTGAAACAGACTTGGAAGCGATCAATCTGCTTACTCGAGGCTATTCAATTAGAGTTGAGCCACTGACAGGGAAACGGTCGAGCTTGGTGCGCCGATACTTGTTTGTAGATGGTATACGCGTGAGCTGATGCAAACCAACTTCACCCCTGCCCACCTCGCCGCCGATCCGCGCAATGCGTCGTCGGAGAAGATCCTGCGCACCTGCGTGCATTGCGGCTTCTGCACGGCCACCTGCCCGACCTACCTGCTGCTCGGCGACGAACTCGACAGCCCGCGCGGGCGCATCTACCTGATCAAGGACATGCTGGAGAACGGCAAGCCGGCCACCACCGAAGTCGTCAAGCACGTTGATCGCTGCCTGTCATGCCTCGCCTGCATGACAACATGCCCCTCCGGGGTGAACTACATGCACCTGGTCGATCATGCCCGCGCCCATATCGAGGAGACCTATACGCGGAGCTGGCACGACCGGCTGATGCGCAAGGTTCTCAGCGCCATCCTGCCCTACCCCAACCGCTTCCGGCTCGCCATCGTGGGCGCGATGTTGGCCAGGCCTTTCAAGGGCTTGGTGGGCATGATTCCGGCTTTTGGTGCGCGCCTTGAATCGATGCTCGAACTGGCCCCGTCGCGCATTCCCTCGCCTTCTGCAGCCAGGCCCGGCACGAATTATCCTGCTGAAGGCATGCGCAAGGGCCGTGTCGCCATGCTGACCGGCTGCGCCCAGCCGGTGCTCAATCCCATGATCAACGATGCCACGATCAGGCTCCTCAACCGGCACGGCGTCGAGGTGGTGCTGCCGAAGGGCGAAGGCTGCTGCGGCGCGCTGGTGCATCACATGGGCCAGGAGCACGCGGGCCATGAGGCTGCGAAGCGCAACATCGACGCCTGGACACGCGAGATCGAGGGCGAGGGGCTGGACGCCATCCTCATCACCGCCTCGGGCTGCGGCACGACGATCAAGGATTACGGCTTCATGCTGAAGGATGACGCCGCCTATGCGGAAAAGGCAGCGCGGATCTCAAGCCTCGCAAAGGACATCAGCCAGTTTCTTGAAACCCTTGAATTGACTCCGGT
>JANMHN010000365.1:0-3040 GCA_031375185.1 Allobosea sp.
GGCGTCACCGTGATGCCGCCTTCGAGCTGAACGCCATACTTGATGAATTGCCAGATCTGCGCGCGGGAGATTTCCGCCGTCGCCGCGTCCTCCATCATGTTGTAGATCGGCACCGCACCGCGCCCGCGCAGCCAGGCCTCCATGTACTGCACGCCGACGCGGATGTTTTCGCGGAAACCCGCTTCCGTGCGGGTGCCATGGTGCGCTTCCAGCAGGTCCGCGCGGCTGATGTTCACATCCTCGCGCAGCTTGGCAAGCTGGTTCGGCGTCGGCATCATGCGGTTGAAAACCTCCATGGCCACAGGCACCAGATCGGGATGCGCCACCCAGGTACCGTCATGGCCGTTTCCGGCCTCGCGCTCCTTGTCTGCCTTGACCTTGGCAAAGGCCGCGGCGTTGGCTTCGGGATTGTTCTTGATCGGGATCTGCGCTGCCATCCCGCCCATGGCGAAAGCGCCGCGACGGTGGCAGGTCTTGATCAGGAGCAGCGAGTAGGCCTGCAGGAAGGCCTTGCTCATCACCACCTGCGAGCGGTCCGGCAGCACATAATTCGGGTTCTTAGCGAGCTTCTTGATGAACGAGAAAATGTAGTCCCAGCGCCCGCAGTTGAGGCCAGCCATGTGGTCCTTCAGCTCGAAAATGATCTCGTCCATCTCGAAGGCTGCAGGCAGCGTCTCGATCAGGACAGTGGCCTTGATCGTGCCGATCTTCAGCCCGAGCGCACCCTGCGCGTGGACCATCACATCATTCCACAGACGTGCCTCGAGGTGGCTTTCCATCTTCGGCAAGTAGAAATAAGGCCCAGATCCGGCCGCGATTGCAGCCTTGGCATTGTGGAACAGATACATGCCGAAATCGAACAGAGAGCCCGACAACGCGTCGCCATCCACGGTGATGTGCTCTTCCAACAGATGCCAGCCGCGCGGGCGAACCACCAGCACGGCGGGGTTCGGGCCGAGCTTGTAGGCCTTGCCGGAGGTTGGATCGGTGAAATCGAGCTTGCCGGCCCAGCGGTCCTTGAGATTGATCTGGCCTTCGATGCAGTTCGTCCAGGTCGGCGAGTTGGCATCCTCGAAATCGGTCATGAAGACCTTGGCGCCGCAGTTCAGTGCATTGACCACCATCTTGCGGTCAGTCGGTCCGGTGATCTCGACACGGCGGTCCTGCAGGTCGACCGGGATGGGTGCCACGACCCAGTCGCCATCGCGTACATGCTTGGTCTGTGGCAGAAAATCAGGAGTTTCGCCAGCATCGAAGCGCTTCTGGCGCTCGCTGCGCAAAGCCAGCAGGCGTTTGCGGGTCTCATCGAAACGGCGGTGCAGGACAGCCACGAAAGCGAGCGCATCGGTGGTCAGGATCTCGTCAAAGCGCGGGTTGAGAGCGCCCTTGATCATGACGCCTTTCGGGACGGATATGGTGGACATGTCTGTTCTCCTGCAGGTCTCGTCTGCCGTTGATGTCATGGTGACGTTATCATGCGAGGTGATTTTCGCCGAAAGATATCAAAAGACGCGATCACTCTTTCTGTTTTGGAAAGAATGATCTTTTTCAACACGAACGCGTGAGGGCTGTAACGGGTCTGGCCGCAGTCCCGAAATGGAAGCAACGGACC
This sequence comes from Allobosea sp., assembly GCA_031375185.1. Classification (GTDB taxonomy): domain Bacteria; phylum Pseudomonadota; class Alphaproteobacteria; order Rhizobiales; family Beijerinckiaceae; genus Allobosea. Next base: position 1,613 of record JANMHN010000365.1, read on the forward strand.
CGCCGTGGCCGTATGAAACAATCTGGAGGATCACCGATGAAGTTCCTGTTCGCCGCGCCGGTCGCAGCCCTGATGATGCTGGCTCCCGCTTTTGCCGCTGACTTCAAGCCTTACAACAAGGCGGAATTCGACAAACTGGTGGCATCCGGCCAGCCTGTGCTGGTGCATGTCCACGCTGACTGGTGCCCGACCTGCAAGCGCCAGCTGACCGTGCTCGGCCCGATGCTGAAGGACGCGGCAAATGCAAAGATCAATGCGGTCACGGTCGATTTCGACACCGAAACCGCCTTCAAGCAGGCCAACCGCATCGGCGGCCAGTCCACCCTCATCGCCTACAAGGGCGGCAAGGAAGTGGCGCGCTCCGTCGGCGTGACAGATGCCGCCGCGATTGGTGGACTGTTCGCGCAGGTGAGGTGAGACGCGATAGATGACATCGCAACTTTCCTGGTCCTTCGACGGGCTCAGGATGAGGAAAGTTGCTTTTCCAGGCTAGTTCGTACCGCTGGACTTCACCTCCAAACTTTTACCTCGCAACTCTTGCCTGATCACCTCACGGATCCTCATCCTGAGCCCGTCGAAGGATGGTGACCGGCACGGGCGTCTCCGGCGTTTCCGGCTTGCTGCCATCTGAAGAAAGTCGCCATGCTCGCGATCCTCTCATCCTATGCAGCAGGCATGCTGACCACGCTGAACCCGTGCGTGCTGCCGGTGCTGCCGATCGTCATGGCCACGGCGTTCAGCGGCGGCAGGTTTGGCCCCATCGCGCTGGCCACGGGATTGTCGCTGGGGTTCACCACCATCGCGCTCGCCGTCGCGGCCACGGGAGCGTTTCTGGGGCTGGACCCTTCGGTGCTCAAGATCGTTGCCGCCGTGATGTTCATCGCCGCCGGCAGTCTTTTCCTGTCCAGGCGCCTGCAGGACGGCATGTCGGGGCTGATGCAGCCACTTGCCGACCGCGCCAACAACCTGTCCATGGGGGCCGACACAGGCTCGCTTGCGGGTCAGTTCGGCATCGGACTGCTGCTGGGCGTGGTATGGTCGCCCTGTTCCGGCCCGGCGCTGGGCGCGGCCATCGGTCTTGCGGCGCAAGCAGGCGGGCTGGGCGATGCGGCCATCCGCATGGCTTTCTTCGGGCTGGGCGCGGGCACCATCCTCGCGTTGATCGCCTACGGCTCGCGTGCCGCCGTGACAGCAAACCGGCAGCGGCTGATGAGCCTCGCCACGGCTGCAAAACCGGTTGCAGGCCTCGTGTTCATCGCCCTGGGTGTCGCGACCCTGACGGGCTATGACAAGGTGATGGAGCGAGCCATCACCAATGCCATGCCGGACTGGCTGATCAACCTGACAACGTCGGTCTGATTCACCCGATGGCCATCAGCAGCGCAAGGCCGACGCTGCCCACGGCGATGCGCCAGTAGGCGAACGGCT
>JANMHN010000401.1:0-2981 GCA_031375185.1 Allobosea sp.
GGAGCCCCGGGGCGCGCGTGACCAAAGCAAGACAGTAAGGTTTTGCTTCAGGATGACCCGGCTCATAGCGGCGCACTTGTGCCGAGTCGACTCAAAGCCACGCATCACACAAGCAAAGACTGTGAATGGTTTGCCAAAACAGAACCACAAAGGCCAGGGCGAAGCATCACCAGGCAATCGGCGAGCCATCGTAATTGCGGAACTGCGCGCTGAGGCTCATGTCCAGCCTGTCGGCAAGCTCGACGATCCCGGCGACGCTCTGCTCTGTCGTGATGTCCGCGCCCTTGCCGCCCATATCTGTCTGCACCCAGCCCGGATGCACCAGCAGCACCGGGATGCCGCGCGGCCTGACGGCGTCCGCAAAACCCAGCATCACTTTGTTGACGGCGGCTTTTGAAGCACGGTAGGCGACCGCCCCGTCATTCGCGCCCGCCAGCGAGCCCATGCGGCTGGTGATGGTGATGATCTTGCCCTTGGCTTGCGTCAGATGCGGCAGGAAGGCCTGGGACACGCGCAAAGGGCCGAGCGTGTTGACCGCGAGCACCTCCGCGAACGCCTCGAAATCCATCTCGAGCGCCCCCTGCCCTTCACGCGGGCCATAGATGCCGGCATTGTTGACGAGGATGTCGATGGGGCCTGTGATGGCCGAAGCCGCCGCCTTGATGCTGTCTGCCGAAGTCACGTCAAGCTCGAGCAATGTCAGCCGGGCACCATGGCGGTCTTTTTGTGCCGCCAGCGCCTCCGCCTTTGAAGGCTCGCGGGCGCAGGCGATCACGCTGCCCCCGCGCCTCAGCACATCTGACACCAGCGCCAGGCCGATCCCGCGATTGGCCCCCGTGATCAGCCATGTCGCCATTGATGCAAACTCCCGAACACACACGCAAGAACCGGGAAAACCCCGCTGTCACACTGTGTTAACGATGCGGGATGCGGTCAACCTTATGGTTAAAACGGGGTTAATGAGAGGAGCACACCTCTCGTCATGGTCAGGCTTGATCCGGCCATCACTCCGGAGGACGACGATTGCAAACCTGTGGGCCAATGGTTGTAAACCTGTCCTTAACTACAACCTGTAATTGCATATAACGCTAATTATTTTCCTCAGGTTGTACGCGCTGCGGCGCGAGGGTGGCAAATCCATGAAGATGATCGTCGGCATCGTCGTCGTTTTCCTCTGCGTCTTCGGCGGATATGCGGCGATGGGTGGCAAACTCCTCGTCCTCTGGCAGCCATGGGAATATGTGATCATTCTCGGGGCAGCGGTCGGTGCCTTCATCATCGGCAACCCCGCGCCGGTGCTCAAGGCCGTGCCCGCCATGTTCGGCACGCTGATGAAGGGTCCACAGTACAAGCAGGACGCATATGTCGAACTGCTGGCCATGCAGTATTCCCTGTACAAGCTTGTGAAGCAGAAAGGCATGCTCGCGGTCGAGCAGCATATTGAAAATCCAGCTGAGTCGGCGCTGTTCAACGCCTTCCCTACATTCGCGGCAAACCATCATGCCGTCGAGTTCGTTTGCGACTACATGCGCATGCTGACGATCGGCGAGGCCAACGCCCACGAAATAGATGCCCTCATGGACGAGGAACTGGAGACGCACCACCAGGAGCAGGAGCGTATCGTTTCGGCGATGCAGTCGCTTGCCGATGGAACGCCGGCGCTCGGCATCGTCGCCGCCGTGCTTGGCGTGATCAAGACGATGGGGTCGATCTCCGAGCCGCCGGAGGTGCTGGGACAGTTGATTGCCGGCGCGCTCGTGGGCACATTCTTTGGCGTCTTCGTCGCCTACGGCTTTTTCGGGCCCATGGCGCAGTCGCTCAAGGGCATCTTCGAGGCGGAATCCAAGTATTACCTTTCACTCAAGGCAGGCCTCCTCGCCCACATCTCCGGCCAGCCGCCCGTCATGTCTGTGGAATTTGCCCGCAAGGCTCTGATGAGCGACGTCCGCCCGACCTTCAACGAAGTCGAAGCGGCAACCGCCGCTCTGCCCGCCAATATCTGACACAGGGCATTGCGCACAAAAGCATGCCCTTGCGAACGCGGGGGTGCGCAGCGATTTGTGAGCATGCAATTCTCTAACTTATTGTAATCGATCATCTTTCCGCATTGAGATGAATGACCTCCCACTGCAGGATGATCCAGTCTCGAGGAGGGATCCGATGGCCAACTCCATCCGGCCGATTATCATCAAGAAGGTCAAGAAGGCCGCTCATGGGCACCATGGCGGGGCCTGGAAGATCGCTTATGCGGACTTCGTGACCGCCATGATGGCGTTCTTTCTGCTGATGTGGCTGATCAGCATGACAACGAGGGAGCAAAAGACCGGCCTTGCGGAATACTTCGCGCCGGCGGCTTTGAGCCTCAGCAACAGTGGCGCTGGGGGCATGCTGATGGGCACTGCCCTGGACACGTCAGGCAACAGGTCCTCGGCCCGCCGCGACACGGCGATGGGCACCCCCACGAAAGAGGACGGCGCACGCGAGACCAATTCGGGCCGTGCCAGCGACCGTGCGCTCAGCCGTCCGTCCACCGGCGTGCAGGCCCAGCACAGCGCCATAGCCAGCCTCCGGCAGGCGCTGCAGAACATGCCCGAAATTGCCGAATTATCGCGCAACATCATGTTCGAGCCGACCATAGAGGGGGTGAACATCACCCTGGTGGACCAGAATGGCCGGTCCATGTTCCCCGAGGGCTCGGTCCACCCCAACGAGCGCACCCGCCTCCTGCTGGTGGCGCTCGTACCAACACTGCGCCGGCTGCCCAACCGCCTGTCTCTCACCGGGCACACGGCCACAGCGCGCCCGGGCACGGTGCCTGCTGTCGATTCCTGGAACCTCGCCACCGGGCGGGCGCTCGCCGTGCAGGAGATCCTGTCGGGTGCCGGGCTCCCCAACGACCGCTACGCCTCCGTGGTGGGACGTGCCGACACCGAGCCGCTCTTTCCCGACAATCCCTACATCGCGCCGAACCGGCGGGTGAC